>NZ_BSPB01000038.1:0-34127 GCF_030160815.1 Hydrogenophaga electricum
GGTGCCATGGCCTCATCGGCCCAGGGTGGCAGGTCGTCGGGCTCGTCATCGTCGATGACCGGCATGTCCGGCACCGGCAGGCGCGTTGGGCGGTGCTCGGCCACGGCGGAAGCCGGTGCCAGGTGCACGCTCGCCGCCGGTGGCTCCTGCCCCGTGGCGAATGGGCGCGCGGGTTCGGGGACCGGCTGTGCTGGCGCCGTCGGCCTCGGCGCGGCAGCCGCAAACGGTGCGTCGACCGAGGGCTCCCGAGGCATTGCTGCCGGTCTGACAGGCGCGGTAACAGAGTTCGCAGTGGCCGCCACCGGCGTGCCTGAGGCAGGCGCTGCAGGGGCTGTCGGCGCAGCCGCCGCCGCAACGGCAGGGAGCGCCGCCGGGCCCGGCGATGCGGAAACCGGGGCAGCCGGCGCCTCAGGCGCCGTTTTCAGTGTTTTTTTTTCCGCCGTGCCGCTGGGCTTGAACGCCAGCAAGCGCAGCAACACCATGGTCAGCGCCGCGTATTCGTCGGGTGCCAGACCCAGTTCACCGCGCCCATGCAGGCACAGGCTGTAGAGCAATTGCGTCTCGTCGGCCGGCAGGGCCTGCGCGAGCCGGGCAATCTCGGCGTCGTCGGGGTCTTCCACCCCGCCGGCTGCGGAGGCCGCCCGCGCCGGCACGGCCTGCAGCACGGCCATGCGCTGCAGCACCGCGGTCATTTCTTCCAGTGTGGACGCCGCATTCAGGCCGTTCACGCGCAAGGCATCCACCGTGTCCACCACGGTGGCACCGTCGGTGCGGGCCAGCGCGTCGATCAGGCGCAGCACGTAACTGCGGTCCACCGCGCCCAGCATCTGGCGCACGGCGGCCTCCTGCAACTGGCCGCCCCCAAAAGCAATGGCCTGGTCGGTCAGGCTCAGCGCATCGCGCATGGAGCCGCGCGCGGCACGCGAAAGCAGGCGCAGCGCCTGTGCGTCGGCCGGCACCTGCTCGGCCTCCAGCACCCGCACCAGGTGCTCGTGCACCGTCTCGGGCGCCATGGGCCGCAGATTGAACTGCAGACAGCGCGACAGCACCGTGACCGGCACCTTCTGCGGGTCGGTGGTGGCCAGCACGAACTTGAGGTATTCGGGCGGCTCTTCCAGCGTCTTGAGCATCGCGTTGAACGCGGTGTTGGTGAGCATGTGCACTTCGTCGATCATGAAGACCTTGAAGCGCCCCTGCACCGGTTTGTAGACCGCCTGCTCCAGCAGGGCCTGCACCTCGTCCACACCGCGGTTGGATGCGGCGTCCAGCTCGGTGTAATCGACGAAGCGGCCGGCATCGATGTCGGTACAGGCCTGGCACACGCCACAGGGCTCGGCCGTGATGCCGCCCTGCCCGTCCGCCCCCACGCAGTTGAGCGACTTGGCCAGGATGCGCGAGACCGTGGTCTTGCCCACGCCCCGCGTGCCCGTGAACAGGTACGCATGGTGCAAGCGCTGCGTCGTCAGCGCATTGGCCAGCGCCTGCACCACATGTTCCTGCCCCACCATTTCGGTGAAGCGGCGCGGGCGGTACTTGCGGGCCAGAACGACATAAGACATGGGCAGGGATTCTAAGCGGCGCCCCATCCGCCCCCCGGCAATGCCCCAAGACGGCAAGCCCCCGAACAAGCGACTACAATCGACCCCGACGGGCCTTCCCGCATGGTGAAGCGGCCAACCGGGTCAGGTGGGGAACCAAGCAGCCCTAACTGTGGAGTCAGTGCCGGGGTCAAGGCTCGTCACCTTATTCATTCAGCGCCGCCAGGGCGCTTGCAAACAAAGGCCGCAGCAGCGGCCTTTTTTGTTTTCCGGCAAATCCGACTTGACCGATTTGCCCCAGACATCAAGGCGGACGATCTCAAATCGGTCCTGCACTCCAGGCGGGCCAATACCGATTCATTCGCTGCCGCACAGGCAACTCAGATCATTGCTGCGTCCATGCTGGTCACGACAGCGCCCCCTCACCCCACCAACCGGGCCCCTTGCTGTTCATGCCACCCCTGCGCCTGCGCAACGGCATCCACTGGCATCGGGTCCTTGTGTCGATCCCACGCCTGCAAGGTCTGCTGGGATTGCGCCTGAGGCGTGTTGGCGACGGTGGTCGCATCCAGTGTGACTTCGCGCAGCATCACGCCGTTGTATTCACCCGCGCGAATCACTCCGCCGGCTGCGTTGAACAGGTTAATCCGGGCCAATCCAGCCTCCCGCGCACCAGCGGCCACGGCATAGACGGTGTTGGTCATGCCCTGGTCCCATGGCAGGCCATGGCGGTTGGCTACGTCGAACACGGCCTGGGTGCTGTCTGCCACCAGTTGGCGACTCACCGCGCCCAATGGCAGCGGCGCCGGGCTGGACACCGGCGCCGCGATGGGTCCGTTGCCCATGATCGAGCGCGCGCTCCCCGGATCGCGCTTCGCCCCTGGCACCTCCAGGCCCCGTTCACGCATCGCGGCCTCGATGGCCGATTGGTGGCCACTGTCGCGCCAATGTTGGTTGCGCAGGGTTTCGAGGGTGTCGTCGTGCCGGCGCTGTCCGAGCCAGCCCCCGAGCAGAGGCACGTTGGCCGACGTCGGACCGCTGCGCTCCAGATCAGCGATGGCGTGTTGCCCGCGCGACGCTTCGCCCGCATAGGTGCGCCAGGCCTGTTGCAAACCGCGTTCATCCATGCAGCGGTAGTCGACATCGGGCACATATGGCAGGGCCCGGGCCTGGACCTCGTCGTGCACCGCGTCGCTGTAGGCGCCCTTCACCGCCTGATCGGTGGCGATCTTTCCGGTTTCGAACCTCCGGTCGTAGGCCCTCACGACGTCACCCTTTTCAAGGGCTGGAAAGCGGGCAGACAGTTCCTCCCAGGTGGCATCGATCTGGCCCCGGCCGTCGAAATAGGCATTGTTGCGATCAGCCTCGGCTTTGAAAGCACTGCCCACGGTGCCCAGCTCTCGCTGCAGGCGCTGGCGTTCAGCGGGCGAGCTGGCTTCGGCCAGCTCGGCCTGCAAACCCTGCAAGCGCCGCAGCAGGCGGCCTTCCTGGGAAAAATAGTCGTAGCTGATTTCACCCACTTCGCGGCCCAGCGCCTTGGCCCACTGCTGCACGCGGGAGTCTTCATAGGCGCGCTCCGCGCCGTAGGCCGCCGCACCACCACCCACGATCGCGCCACCGACCGTCCCCGGCCCCGGCGCCACGAGCGAGCCCCCGGCCCCGCCCACCGCGCCGCCCACCACGGCAGCTGTACCGGACACACCGCCTCGCACCGCCATGTCGGTGGCGGCTTCGGCACCCCGGATGTGCAGATCGCGCGTAGAACGGGCGCCGTCCAGGGCATCGCGGAACTCGCTGTAGCCTTCGTAGAGGCCATAAGCGGTGCCGGCCATGCCGAGCCCCTTGAGCACCGTGCCGGCCCGAATCTCGGGGACATCCCCCAGCCTTCCGAGCGAGCGCGGCAGTGTTTTCAACCCCTCATGGATCTCGTGGCGGCCATGGGCAAGACGGCTGCGCTGCTCGGGGGTGATACCCGGGTCGGGACCGTTGCGCATGTCGAAGTCGACAGCATCAGCGGACAGTCGCAACGCCGGTCGGTACGGCGAACCCTCAAACAGGCGCCCCGGGTCGACCTCGAAATGCCCCGCCCCTCTGGGCGCGTCGGGCACCTCGCGCCAGCGCATCTCGCGCGTGAGGTCGTACGCGCTGGCCTGCACCGCCTGGTTCACCGCGCTGAGCTTGGCCGATGGCGGCCCGGGAGCCCGGTCGTGGATCTGCTGATACACCGACAACGGCACACCGTTGATGTGTGTGACGCTGGGGTTCTTGAGCAACTGGGGCAGCTCCACCTGGGCAAACACCTTGCTATCGAGTGCCGCCGGCGTGAGCGTGCGCACATCGCCTTCGGCGGCCATCGCCAGGCGGCGGCTGGCGCGATCCCAGACGCTTTCGACACGGCTGCCGTCGGCGCGGATGCCGTTCATCAGTTCCTGGTGGAGATGGGCATGTCGCGGGCCAACGGCATCCTGCAACGCTCCGACAAAGCGCTTGTGGTTTTGAAGCGTGCCCAATGGCGTCTCGCCAATCGTGACAACCTTTCCTCGCCCCTGACGCCCAACGCTCTCCGCAATCTCCCAGCCTCCCTTGCTCTGGTCGCCCAGGGGGCCGCTGTACAACAGCGTCACTGCATCGCCCGTTTGTCCGGGCACACGTACCGACAATCCGTCGAGCCGCTGCATCAGATCGTGCCGGAATTTCTCAGCCCCCCCGACATACCCATCGACACCGCCCCGGTCCGCAACTTCGTCCAGCCAATCTACGATGGCCTGTTGCTCAACGGCCAGCGGGCGCTCAGACGGCATGGCGCGAACTCCTGTATTCGGTATCCAAATGCGCCTCGGCCAATTCGATTACCACGCCACGCACCCAAGCTCGCACGGGACCCCGACTAAATACGTAGTTCGCCTCTTCTGCCAGCGCCACGATCTCATCCTTGCGCCCGTACAGTTCCGCTGGCAGATACAGATGGGCATTGAACAGTCTTTGAAGTTCGTATTCCCGACCTGTCCTGGGGTCTTTCCCCTCCAGCAATTCCAGTCGGCGGCTGTACAGCAGCCCTACCGGTTTGCCCTGCACCAACAACGTATCCCAAATCGTGACCGTCACACCTTCGTCAGATGCCGCCTTGCTGTTGGTTCCGCCACCAATCAGCGCCACGTTGCGCGCATGGTCGATCACCCAACGATCGTCCGGCCAGCGCCGCCCCCCCAGCGGCGTGTACAGCAGCCCCGGATCGAAGCTGTCCTTGAACGACTGTGGGATCTCTTCTTCCACGAACGCCGTGGGCTGTTTGATCTCGTCCACCAGATAAGCCATGTGTGTTCTCCGTTCAATTCAGCGCTTCATGCAGCCCATGACCCTCTGGGCACCTCGCGCCAGCGCATCTCGCGCGTGAGCTCGTACGCGCTGGCCTGCACCGCCTGGTTCACCGCGCTGAGCTTGGCCGATGGCGGCCCGGGAGCCCGGTCGTGGATCTGCTGGTACACCGACAACGGCACACCGTTGATGTGCGTGACGCTGGGGTTCTTGAGCAGTTGGGGCAGTTCCACCTGGGCAAACACCTTGCTATCGAGCGCCGCCGGCGTGAGCGTGCGCACATCGCTTTCGGCGGCCATCGCCAGGCGGCGGCTGGCGCGATCCCAGACGCTTTCGACACGGCTGCCGTCGGGGCGCACACCATCCAAGAGTTCTTTGTGGAGATGGGGATTCTCCTTGCCAACAGCGTCCAGCAAGGCATCATCAAATTGCCGATCATTTTGTAACGCCCCCAGAGGGGTTTCACCGATCGTGACCACCCGGCCGTTCGATTGGTGGCCAATGCTCTCGGCAATCTCCCAACCGCCCCGCACCTGATCGCCCAGCGGGCCGCTGTACAGCAGGGTCACGGCATCGGTGGTCTGGCCCTGCACGCGCACCGGTAGCGCGTCGAGCCGCTGCATCAGATCCCCCCTGAAGTGCACGAAGCCGCCCGGATAAGTAGCGACACCACCCCGATCTGCAACGCCCTCAAGCCAATCAACGACGACCCGCTGCTCCGCAGTCAGCCAGCGCTCAGAGGGCATGGCGCGAACTCCGGTATTCGGTCTCCAGATGTGCCTCGGCCACCTGAATCACCACACCGCGAACCCATACCCGTTTGGGTCCACGACGACGAACGTAGTAAGCCTCCTCGGCAAGCGACACGATTTCGTCTTTGCGGCCGTAAAACTCGGCCGGCAGGTAAAGATGTACGTCGTACAGCCTGATTAGCTCGTATACACGGCCGGTCTTGGGGTCGCGTCCATCCACTGCTTCCAGACAGTGATGGAAGACCAAACCCACAGGTCTTCCTTCAAGCAGCAGGGTATCCCAGCACGTCACCGGACCCCCCTCATCCGACGCCGCCTTGCTGTTCGTTCCGCCACCGATCAACGCCACCTTGCGCGCATGGTCGATCACCCAGCGGTCGTCCGGCCAACGCCGGAATCCCAGCGGCGTGTACAACCGAGTCGGATCGAAGCTGTCTTTGAAAGACTGCGGAATTTCCTCTTCCACGAAAGCAGTGGGTTGCCGGATGTCGTCGACCAGATAAGCCATGGAGCTCCTCCTGAGTGCTGTCGCCGTGTGCGGTAAAGGTCTTTGTCGGGGTTGGACCCATTGTGGCGCTTGGCCTGACGCGGCTGTAGGGCAACGTCAGAGACCGCCAGAGCGGGCCGATGCCGTCTACACCGTCGACGGGTACCCCCCGGATGGGCGCTCGAACTGGGACACAGCGCTCCCGAATTCCGCCGGGATGCCGCTGAGGCCGGTGTATTCGCGCGGCGGCTGGGGTTCGGCAGCGCGATGGCGCGCTTCCTGGTCTTGCACGGCGACGGCGGCCTGAGTGCCGTCCAAGGCCATCGCGACGCGTTCGGCCGCCGAAGTGGAAGCTGCCTGGGCATGCGCGGGCTCGGTGGCCGGCTCACTGGCTGCAGCCAGCCCCCGGCCCGATGCCAGCGCTTCGCGCAGTCGGATCACTTCCGCATGGGCATCGAGGTCCAGGCGTGGCACGTCCACCTTGGGCAACAGGCGCTGCTTGAAAGCCGGGTCCTGGTAGTAGCGGATCTTGTCGGCCATGACCGGATTCGCCATGCCCTCCACCAGCAGGATTTCCTTGTCGTCACCCATGGCCTTGAGCTCCTGCGGCAGCATCAGGGCACGCCGCTCCTCGCTCTCGCTGCGGGTGGTGCTGCTTTCGCGCGAGCGGCTGCGGCTCACGCTGTCCTTGGTGACACTGGTGTAGCCCAGCATTTCGCTGTATTCGTTGGCATCGCGCTGCTCGCGGGGCGCAAAAACGATCTGCAGCGCGTGGTTGGTCACGATGGTGCGGGCCTGCTCTTTGCCGTAGGTGGCCTCCAGTTGCGACAGGCTCTGGATGATGGGCAGCAGGCGCAGGTTGTAGCCGGCCATGAAGCTGACCGCACTGGCGATGATGTCCACGCGGCCGATGCTGGTGAACTCGTCCATCAACAGCAGGCACTGGTGCTTGAGCGCGGGATTGGCCTGGGGCAGTTCGCGCGTGTTCTGGTTGATGAGCTGGCTGAAGAACAGGTTGAGGATCAGGCGGCTTTCGGCCAGCTTGTTGGGCTGGATGGCCACGTAGATGCTCATCTTCTTGCGGCGCACGTCGCGCAGGTCGAAGTCGTTTGCGCTGGTGGCGGCGTCGACCACGGGGTTGAGCCAGGGGTTCAGCGGCTCCTTGAAGGTCCCCATGATGCTGGCGAAGGTCTCGTTGGCCTGCCCCATCAGGGTGGCGAAGGCGGCCTTGGCGCTTGGGCTCAGCAGGGGCCAGCCGGCCAGGGTTCCCAGATAGTCGCGCAGGCTCTGGCCCGTGCCGGCCCCGGAGGCCAGGCGGTAAAGCCCCCCGATGGTGGGCGTCTGCGCCACAGCACCCGGGTAGCTCTTGGGCAGATAGGCGGCCTGCTCGAAGGCGTAGAGCGCGAAGGCCACAAAAGCGTTCTGGGCCTGGTTCGCCCAGAACGGGTCTTTCACCTGTTCGGACACCGGATACAGCATGGCCGCGATGCTCTGCACGTCGCTGACCCGGAAGTTGGGATCGCTGGACACGTAGGCCAGCGGGTTCCACCGGTGCGTGCGCAAGTCTTCGGCGAAGGGGTTGAAGAGGTAGACCTCCTGACCATGCCGCGCACGGAATCCGCTGGTCAGGTCAAAGTTCTCCTGCTTGATGTCCAGAACCACCACCGACCCCTGGTAGCTCAGCAGGTTGGGGATCACCACCCCCACCCCTTTGCCCGAACGCGTCGGCGCCGCCAGCAGGGCAAATTGCTGGCCGTTGAAGTAAACGTAGCGGCCGTCCTTGCGGCCGACCACGATGGCGGTGTCCTGCGCGTCGAGCATCTGGCGTTGGCGCAAATCGCTCAGGCTGGCAAAACGTGCGTCGCCATACAGGTTGGCCGGGCGACGCAGCCACAGCGCCAACGCTGCACCAGCGGCCAGCAGCACCGGCAAGCCCATGCCGACCAGCCCGCTGCTGCGGACGACGGCGCCGAACTGCGGATGCGCGTGGTAGGCCCAGGCGTACTGCAGGTAGCTGAGCAGGCCCACCTGATCGAGTGGCAGATCGATGCGCCAGAACAGCAAAAAACCGCTGAGGTAGGCCCCCAGCAGCAAGGCCGCGAGCAATACCGCGATCGCCACAGCCACCTTGAGACCCTTCATCGCTCGCCCTCGCCTGGCGCCTGCAAACGCAGTCGCTGGGTTTCGTATTGCTGCAACTGCTGCCGGGCCATGTCGTACTTGCAGGACTCGATGCCGGAATGGAACCACCGGGCCGGCAAAGCCTGTTCGCGCACGTGGGTGGCACAAAACGCCTCACGGTATTGCAGCCAGGCCGCGTGCGACGCCTGGCTGTGACGCATGAACTGCGTGGCGTGCTGCTTGCCGTTGCTGCGGGTGAGCAGCTGGCCCATGGCATTGCGGTAGCCGCCCCATTGCGCCTGCAGCGACTTGTCCAGCGCCACCCGCGCCTGGCGGCAGCGCGCAAGATCGGGTGTGCCGCCCTCACACGGGCCAGCGACCTCCGCGTTCGTCAGTGCGCCCGGCGCGGCCACCTGCTGGACCCAGCGCCCGGCCTGGGCCGAAAAACAGAAGCGCTCCTGCTCGGGCTGGCGACCATCCTCGGCATAACGCAGCGCCACGCAACCCGGTCCTGCAGCCTGCAGCTCGCCCCGCTTCGAGACCGGCGCCACCGGTACGAAGCGTCGCTGACGCGGGTCGAACTGGTACAGCGACATCACCGGCAGGCCCGATGCCGCCGAAGTCCCATGCGTCACCACAAAATCCTGCCAACCGTCGCCGTTGAAGTCTTCGAAGCGCAGCCACCCCTTCGCGTCGATCTGCGACCGCGGTACCGTGAAGTGGTGCTCGATCGCCTGCAGCTCTGCCTCGGCCTGCGACACGACGATGAAGCCGGGCCCGAAACGGCCTTCGTCAGCGCCAGCGCCGTCCCCCAGCACAAAGTCGACGCGCAGGCTGGCCCCGCCTTCCCCCAACACCACCGACTGGGGTTCCAGCCCCACCACCGATGGGTCCTGGCCGCCACGACCACCCCCACCGAGCGCGCCACACCCTGCCAGCAGCGCCGCACACACACCCGCAGCGAGCAGCCGGCCGGCGCCCGTCTTGTTTGAACCATCCATGAAAGCCTCCCGCCCCACCCTCACACGCACCGCGCGTACACCTGCGTGCGCAGGAACTCCTTGCCATCTTGCACCTGCTTCATGGAGCGGTAGAGTCGCTGGTTGCGTAGCGAGAAACCGTAGATTTGCAGCTCCTTGATGGCCTGGTACGGATAGGCATCGGACAGGCCAGACACCTGCCAGGCATCTTCACCCTGGGCAGCCACCTGCGTGAGGAACAGCAAGGTTTCCTGCACCCCTTGCTGAGCCTCGGCGATCTGCGTGTCCGCGACCACCAACGTGCCGGGAATCAGTTCGCCGGTCTGGCGCAGGCTGTATTGCAGGCAGTGGTGCCGTCCCAGTTCGGTGTCTTCGAACCAGACACCGCGCAGCGCCTGCGGCGATACCGCAGGCGCTGCGGCGAGAGCAGGCATGGACACGGCGCTGGCCATGAGCAAGCGGACGGTGATTTTCTGAAGTTTTGCGAGCATGTTTTCCCCCTTTTTCAAGATATGGATGGCTGCGCTCAGACCGCCGCCATCCTCAGTTTCCGTTGCGGATCGAAGTCAATCCCCGTGATGTAGCGGCGTCCGGCGTGGGCCTTGATGTGCACGACCACGTCAATGGTCAGCATCAGCAGCCGCTTGATCTCGTTGAAGGCGAGCCCGGCCCCTTCGGGCGAGGCCTTGACCATCAGCGCCATCTGGTCCCAGGTCTGGTCCGTGCTGCCGGCATGGCAGCTGGTGATCGATCCCGGGTGGCCCGATGCGCAGTTGCGGATGTAGTAGAACGACTCATCCCCACGGATTTCGGCCAGGATGATGCGGTCGGGCTTCATGCGCAGGCAGGCCTCCATGCAGCCCTTGGCCGTCACGTTGGCCGTGCCCTGGCCGCCGCGCGAATAGATCAGGTGCACCGAATTGGGCTGACTGATGAACAACTCGCGCGCATCCTCGATGGTGATCAGCCGTTCGTCTTCGGGAATATGGGTCACCAGGGACTTCATGAACGTCGTCTTGCCGCTGCCCGTCGCCCCCGACACCACGATGTTCTTGCGGTAGTGCACCGCCTTGCTGAAGAAGGCGTGGTAGTCGTGCGCCTGCTTGAGCGCCAGCAGTTCGCGGTCGAGTTCACCAATGTCGTCGGCGTTGTCCAGGATTTCCGAGAAAAAGCCGTCCTGCTGGTACTCGTCCAGCGTCTTGGTATAGCGCGACGGCAACCGGATGGTGATGGACACCGTTTCGGCAGGCACAGCGGGCGGCAACACGAACTGCGCCCGCTGCCCGGTCGGGAAGGTGAGCGAAACCACCGGGTCCACCGTGGTGATGCGCTGCCCGGTCCGACTCTCGTTGACCACGGTGGTGCAAAACTGCCGGGCACGGTCAAAGGTCAGCCCCGGCACGGGCAGCATCTGCCAGCCACGGGTGGTCTCCAGAAACACCTGCCCCGGGCGGTTGATGCAGATTTCTGTGACCGTCGGATCGTTCAGAAACGGCGTGATGCCCAGCACCTCGTACTGGTATTCGAGAAACTCGGTGGAAATGTTCGCGATCGGTTCGTCCAGTGTCACTTCCTGCCCTTCTTCAAACACGTGCCGGCGCCAACGGCGCCCCAGCTTGTTCGGGCGCCACGCCTGGCGCATAGCCCTCGGTGCGCCCCTGCACCCGCACCGCTTCGGCCAGATGAGCCCCCTCGCTCTGGCGCCACGCCACTTCGATCGGCATTTCACTCAGGTGCAAGCCGTGGTTGTGGAGAACCCCCACATGCTGCTGATCGCGGCTGAGCATGAAGCGATCCGGCGCCCCCAGGATGGCGTGTCGCGTGTAGTGGTTCAGCGTGGCCGCACACACCTGCTGCGTTTGCTCGCTGCTGAAACCCGCTGAACGCAGCACCTCGCCAAGATCCTGCCGCACGTGGTTCAAACGGGCCGCCAGCGCAGGAGCGTGCGCGGCGCTGGCCGGCACCGCTGGCATTGGCGTTGGTGGCACAACCTCGCCAGCATCGCGCGCAGCGGACGGGTCCGGCGCAGGGAACAAGGAGCCCTGCCCGTCTTGCCATGCGCGGTCTTCGGCCGTCGGCGCCGGTGGGTAGACCGCCGCCTCACCCTGGGTGACCAGGCCCTTGATGGTCTGGGTGTGGCGGCTCTCGGCCAGCGCGGGCAGTTCGTCGGCCTTGACCGGCGGCAGCGCCTCCGGATCACCCGCCGGTTCGCCATTCAAATAGTTTTGGCGGGTGACGGTGAAGTTGGCGTGGTCGTATTTTTTGCCAGCGAATCCGCGGTCCTGTGCGCCATGGTAGAAAGTCTCGGACTCTTTTTGACCCGCATTGAAAACCGCACGGACAAGATCGTTCTTGTCCGAGTCGTACCAGACCGTCACCCACTTGCCATCCACATAACCTTCCGCCGTGAAGACATCCAGATTCTGTGGATCACGCTGCGGCACCATGATGCGGCGGCTGTAGTCCAGTTCGGCCTGCGGGTCGCTGGCCTCTCCCTGTTGCGATACTGTCTGGGCCGCGATGTTGCCCGGCTGGATGTGGGGGTTGAACAGCATGGCCACCTGCACATTGACCCCGCTGGTGGCGAGCGCTTCCATCCCGGTGCTGGTGTAGGTGGCCCCGGCATGCACCAGACTCGGCGCGCTCCAGACGGCCCGGCCATGGGGCGTCACCGGCATCGCCGGGAAATCCGGATCAATGCCAGCCAGGTCACGGTTCCATTCGCCCACCACGTCCACGTGTTTTGCATAGGACACGTCGGCCTTCGCCACGAAGGCCTGAATGCCCGCTTTCCGGTACTGCGCCTCCAGCCAGTTCTGGGGTTGATAGGCCAGCATGTTGGCCAGCATCTCCTTGTCGGCCTGCCAGTGCGCCTGGGCCCGAGCCGCCTCGGTCGCCGCATCGTTGCCGCTGTAGGTCTGCTCGACGTAGGTGTAGTTGATGTCGTGCGTGCGCGTGACGTCATCCAGAAACCCGGTGGGCCGCACCTCCCAAGCCTGAGCGTCGGGCACCTGACCCGAACCCCAGACCCTGCCCCCGGTGTAGCCAGGGCCGGCGAACATGCCAAAACGCGGCACCCAGCCGCCAGGGCCTGGCGCGGTTGGTCGCGCACCGCTGTATTCATCGCTCATCAAGGCACCTCCCTCAAGGTGTGTTCAGCATTTCCACGTTGGGCCATGACAGGGCCTGCACCGCGCCGGTTTCGAGGTTGACCAGCGGCAGCACCGGCACGTCGTTTTTCATGCCGTTGGCCGTTTTGAGATCACGCTCCTGCAACCACGGGTTCCATTTGGGCGAATGATTGCCATTGGTCAATGCACGCACCCCTAGCACCCCTGCCACCCAGCGCCCCCCACGATCCATGGTGGCGTCGGCAACCTGATATCGCTGCGGCTGGACAAGCACAACACGAATGGCCAGAGTCGTCGGATCCACCAGCCTCAGATTACCGGGGCCCGCCAGAATGCCTCGCTTAGGGTGTTCGGCATACACCCGCCCCAAACCATCCATCACACGGTCTGTCCACCGATGGATCAGCGCTTGCTCGGCCCTCCGGTATTCGACATCGGGCGTGCCCCCATCGATCCAGAGTCGATCAGGCGAGCTGATCAGGTTGTCCACCATCCCGCTGAAGCGCAGCACCTTGCCGTCCAGCGAATAGCGCGGCGAGGTCCAGGCGTCGATGAAGCGCACCGTCTTCTGGCCGCTGTACAGGCTCTCGATGAGGTGCGTTTCCTCGTCGGTGGCAAAGCGGTAGGCAAACACCGATATGCTGCCGATGCTGCGGCCACTGGCCAGCCGGGCGCTGTAGTGGCTGCGCCAGTACAGCACGCGCTGGTCGTCGCCCGTGAAGCTGGGCCGGCTCATGCCCATCACCGGCCACAGCTTCGGCGGCCCATAACCCGCCACCTTGCCCGGCTTGGCGTCCACACTCATGGTGGCCAACTGCCCGTAACCCCGCTCGCCTGCACAGTACGGTTGCGCGCACTGCGCCACGCCGAACGCCAGTGTTTTGCCGTCGTTCGAATAACTCGGGTAAAGGTAGCTTTTGCCTTCCTCCTGCCCCGGTATCAGGTGCCAGCTTTGCTCCGCCATGCGGTACTCCACCATCCGGCAGTAGTAATTGGCGCTGCGCCGGTTGCTGCACAGGTTGACCACCATGCGCTGGCCGTCCGGATGGAAGCGCGCCTGTACCGGCGTCCAGCAGATGCCCTCCGGTTGGTCGCTGGCGCAGCGGTCGGCCACCTCGGGAGCACGCCCAGGCGTTCCGGGTGGCCCGCCGTAGTTGCCGAAGCGCGGCGCACATGCCGGCAGCGCCAGACTGGCCAGCATCAGCAGCATTCCTGGCGTCCTGCGTGCCGGACAGACAGCGGCCCGCCGAGTGCCCAGGTTCATTGCATCACCGACGAAAAATCCACATCCCGAGCCGCAAAGATGCTGATGACCGTGCCGTTGAGCACCGTCACCGTCGCTTTGCGGTTGGCCGAGCGGGCCAGCATTTCTGTGGCCGCTTTTTTGGCCGTGTCGGCCGTGGCCGACTGCCAGGGGTCCACCCGTTCGGCCACATAACCCCCGCCGTAAATGGTGGTGCTGCGACCGCGCAGTTCCTGATCGTTGGCGAACTTCTGTGCGCCTGCATCAACGGCATCTGCCAGCAGGCTGACCAGCATGGCGGCGCCGATACGCTCGCCCCAGTGCCCGTCGTAGTGCCCAGGAACGCCGGTGCCGCCCAAGGCGTCCGTGCCCTGACTGTCGATGCGCACATCCAGGCCGGTGGTGGTCAGCACGCGCGTCCAGACGATGCCGATGCGGTCGTAGTTCTCGTCCGCATATTTGTATTCGCCCGTGACCTTGGAGCCCTTGTCGATCAGCAGCCGACGACCGTTGGCCGAGTAAATCGGCTCGGTCACGATGCACGAGGTCATGCCCGGTAGCGTGGAAACCACCTTGGTTTCCAGGGTGCAGCGGATGAAGGTACCGCGCGTCAGGACAAAGTCCGCATTGGCCAGCGCCTGCACCGCGCCGCGTTTGACGGACGAGTATTCGTCCTCGAAAAACGGGTTGCGCGCCTTGTTCGGATCGGCCGCGGCAATCAGGTTGTTCTGGTTCGCCATGCGCCGCTCCAGCAGGTCATCACGCTCCGGCCCGGCGGCCGGTCTTGCGGCCGATGCAGCCTGCGGCGCGAGTTCAGGCAGCGGCGGCGGCGCCATCGCGGGCGCTGCGGCGGCCACGAGCATGGGTTTTTCAGGCACCGAAACGTCCTCGAAAGCCACCCGCTTGTTTTTTTCGTCGTCGGCCGAAAAGGCGTTGTTGGCCACCCACATGGTCATGCCGATGACGGCCACCGCCACCACCGCCACATAGGCCAGCGCCATCTTGTTGAGCCCGCGAGACAGCCCCCCCGAGAGCTTGGGCATGTTGTCCGACACCTGCGGCTGAGCGCTGCCGCCGCCGGGAAACTTCATGTTCATCATTGATTCCTCCTGAGACCCACCACGTCCGCCCCGAGCCGGAGCACCAGATACGGATACACGCCGTGAACGATGATCACGTTCTTCTCGCTCTTGGTATTGACGAGAAACTCCTCACCCGTGCGCTCGTTGCGGCCGAACACCGCCGGAAAGCTCGCCAGCGGCGGCATGTGCAGATAGGTGAACTGTTGGTTGTCGTACACCCGCACCGGCACGATGGTGGACGCGCTTGACAGCGTGGCGTAGTCGTAATTGAGGTGGTAATCCGACTGCGAATTGAGCTGCGTGCTTGTGGGCGACAGCACCGCGTTGGCCCCGGCCATCGGGCTGCCCTTGTCCGGCCCGTCGGCGGGATAGACAAAGCGGATCTTGTAATACACGCCCGCGTTCTTGGCCTCTTCCAGCGTCTTCCACCGGGTGGCCGATACGCGCAGATCCAGCAGGTACGACCGCATGTTGGTGCGGATGTACATATTGGTGTCCACGTCGACATTCTTCGGCCGGATGTAGAACACGTTGTCGCGCCGCACCAGTTCCCAACCGTCGCTGAAGCCCGTGCCAAAGTCCTTGACCTGTTCCTGCGGGCTGATCTCGATCTGGGTCGCAATGCCCAACCCCGTGTTCACACGCACCACCTGGTCGGTGCGGTACGGCACCTCGCGCACTTCCTGCTGCGCCAGCGCCGATCCCTGCACGGCCACCCCCAGCACCAGCGCTGCGGCGGCCATCGGTTTCCAGTCGTTGTACTGTCGTGTCATGTTCTGATTTCCCCTTGCTTCAAATCCCCAACCGGTGGGCATGGTGGTGTGGTGCTCACTGGTTGCCATCCGGTGTCGCCGGCGCGCCCGGCAGCACCGTCACGCCAGCGGGTGTGCCAGCATCGCCCTTGGCGGGTAACGAAGTCGATAACTCCGAGCCGGCACCGCGGTTGAGCTGACCTTCGTCTTCGCCAATGAGCGGAATGCCCTGCGTCATTTCCTCGCGTTTGAACGTGGGTGCGTTGAACTCGTCGTCCACCTTGTAGGCCCTCACCTGGAACCCGAGCGGATTGCGCAGGCGCAGGTTGTCGCTCATGCGCAGGTTGTTCTTGAACTGGTAGCTCAGCGTGGCCACATGGCTGCTGAGGTATTCGCTCTTGCCCGAGGTCTTGTCGAAGCGCCACTTCTCGAAACGCACAGTCGCCCCCGAAGGCCGGATGCCCTTTTCTTCGTCGAGACCATGGAACACGATGCTGTTGACCTTGACCCGGATCGCCACATTGCGTCCCCAGCGCTTGTCAGGCGCCTGCGGGCCGCCATCGAACTGCCGGACGAACAAGCGCTTGACTTCGTCGTTCGACATCGAGGCCACGAACTCCCAGTCGTGTTCGTTGATCGTGTCCCAGTCGTACCCCTCACGCGCCTGAACGAACCGCGCTACGTGGCTGCGGTTGAGCGCCTCACTCGAATAGATGCCCGAATAGGCCATGTCTTCGCGCAGATGCGTCAGCGTGCTGGTGCTGCGCCGCAGATCCACGGTGACCAGATAAGGCACCTTTTCCTTGAGCGGCAGCATGTAGACGATGGCCGCCACCAGGCACACCGTGATGAACACCGCGCAGAAGGCCACAATCCAGGCCCGGCGCTCGCTGCGCTTGACCATGGCAATGACACTGGACTCGAAGTCCATCGACTGGCGGATGACTTCCTGCGAGGCTTCTGAAATCTCGCGTTTGAACAAACCCATGTTTTCTTTCTGACCTGTCTGTTTTCGGCCACCGGCATGGCAGCCCTCAGGGCAGCCGCGTCACCAGCAGGTTCTTGTTGCCGAGCACCTGCACACGCAGCCGCTGTTCGGCGTAGGTGCGGCGCACCACGTTCAGCGCCTTCTGGATGTTGTTGTCCTTGACCGACGACAACGAACTGACCAGCGTGAGATCTGTGGGGTATTGCCAGTCCAGCTTGCCCCCGTGCTCTGTGGCCCAACGCTCCAGCATGCCGCGCAGCGTCGCATCGGTCGGCAGCATCTGGTAAGTCCACATCGCCTGCTCTTCCTTGAGTGGAATGCGCATGGGCTCCTCGGCCAGGGTATTGACCGGCTTCCAGTCGTCGCCAAATTCCGGCGGTTTGGGCGGTGGGGTCTGGCAGGCCTGCAAGGCCATCAGCACCACCGAAACCCCGACCCAGCGCCCCGGCCAAACCCTGCACTCATTCTTCCCTGTCATACGTGTATCCATCCTCATTGGTCATTCAGTCATTCGGCGGTTTCAAACATGGGCGTGCACCGCGCCCGCCATCTCCTGCGCAGGCAGCACCGAACGGCCCGCCCCCTGCCATCGCTCGTGCTGCCTGACCGCCTCAGCCAGGTGTGTGACTGCGCCCTGCTGCAGCGCCTCATCAACGGGCATGAAAACACCCGACCACTTCACAGCATCTCCCATGACGTTCATGGCTTCGGGGGTGTTGCGATTTCCAACGGACATGGGGGTCACTCCTTCTTGTGGGCTCATGGCATCAAAACCGACCTTCAGGCCTGGGGCAGGTTGTTTCCCAGGCCCTGCTGTGGCACGGGCGGCCTCTCGGCTCCTGTCGAGGCTGCTGCGCGCTGGCTTCCGTCGGCCATGTGGGTGGGTGTGTCGTGGCGTGAACCTGTGCCGCTGCCCGCGCCCGCAGCAGCGGCTCCGGTGGCGCCCTGGCTGCCACTAACGTGCAGTTTTCCTCCGCGTCCCGCGGTACTGTGAGCGGCGTTCAATGCGGCGTGGCTGGTGGACGTTTCATACACACCTGTCTTGTGATTGAACTTCAGCTCCTGCGCTTGAAGCAGGTCCTGCTGCCGTGCCTGGACCCACCCCAGACCGCCCGGTGCATCCGGACGGTCCGCACCGGCCAACTGAGGCGCCAACCCCACACGGCCCCCCCCCGGCGGCGTTGATCCGTCCTGCTTGGTCCCGGCGTCGGTCACGTCGTCCACTGGGCCCATGCGGTTGCCCACATGCTGAAGCGTATGCTGCGACGACGAAGGCGCCTCATCCCCCACCGAAAACGCCCTTGAGCCCCGCGCTTCCAGCCCGGCAGGGCTCTGCTGGGCTGGCGACAAGGCACCGCCCGATGCGGCGGAAGCCCCTGTCCCCCCGCCACCGCCCGAGGCGCCCGCCGACTGGCCCAAGGCAGGCGCCCCCGTTCCGGCGCTCTTGCCGGCCCCCAATTGCTGGGCCATCATGCCGGCCCCGCCCATCGACACCATGGCCCCCGTGGTGAACGCCGCCGCGCCGCCAAAGAACCCCATGATCACCGGTGGCACCGACACGATGATGGCCGTCATCAGCGTGCCCAGCGCCGCCAGCCGCAAGGAACTGGCATTGATGTCGAACGGCCCGCCCGCGAAGGCATTGATCATGCCGCCCAACCCGTCACCACTGTTGGTATAGAACGCCGCCACCACCGTTGCGCCGTACAGCGCCGTGGCCTGCAGCGCGAGCGATGCCACCAGCGTCAGCGTGGCCAGGGAAAACAACGCCCCCAACAGAAACTTGGCCCACGACCAGAACAATTGGGCCGTCTGCTGAAAGATCAGGAAGAAGATGAACAGCGGCGCCAGCATGATGGCCAGCGTCACCGAAAGCTCGGTCAGCAGCAGCAACGTGCCCGTCAGCATCGCCGGGCCACTCTGCCCCAACAGCCCGACCGTCGACGTGATCAGGTTCGGGTCGCGCTGCGACTCGACGGAACGGATCGCATCGTTGATGGAACTGAGCATGGCCGTGATACCCAGGTTCACGTCGATCAGCGTCGTCACGCTGGACCCATCGGCCACCGCGTGCGAGATCAGGTTCTTGAAGTTCTCGACAGCCTCGATGACAAAAGGCGACTCCTTCGCCAGCAGCGACACCAGCGACAGCACCAGCACCAGCTTGCCCGTCTGGTACAGCGCGGGCAGCACCGCCTGCTTGCCCTGACCGGAAATGAAGTTGAACCCCTGGATCGCCACCCACAAGGTGACGATCACCATCGACAACGCGCTCAAGGCCTTGGCCAACTTCACCGCCACCAGTTCGCGGTACGGCCCCACAACGATGTCGTCGATCACAAACTCGCGCACGCCGCAATAAAACAGCGCGTCGTCGATCACGCCGCGCACCGACGGGCTTGCAATGGCCGCCAGCGCCGCGTCCAAAAGCTTGGGCATCACCAGCCCGGCGGCTTCACACGCAGACGACATACGCCCCCCTTGATGGCCATTTTTGTTGGTCTTTCATCCCCGCCTCACCACCACCATCAATTGAAAATCTTCGGCGACACGAAAGGCACCGCCTTGTTGCGCGGGCGGCCGGCCTTGGGGTCCAGCGCCCCCCGGTCACTGGAACGCCGCGCCTCGTTCATCTGCATCGCGTACGTCTGCTCGCGTTGCTTGTAGCCATCCATCAGGATCTGCAACTGCAGGGCGTCGGTTTGCAGCAGGGCCTGCTGCGCCTGAAGCTCGAACTGGTAGCGCTGCAACTGGCCGGCTTTGGGGTCGTTTCCGTTGACTCCCAGCTTTCGAGATTCTTCAACCAGCTTCACGATCTGCTCACGCCGGAATTTCAGCGTCTTGAGCATGCCCTGGCTCTGCTTCAAAGTCTGCAAGCGCAGGTTGCGCAGCCCGACGCAGGCCTGGTAATGCGCCGGATTGACCTGGTCATCCCCGCAGTCCTGCAGCGTGCCAACGTACTTCTTTTTGTCCTCGTCCGTCAGATCGCTCAGCTCGTCGAACTTGGTGTCCAGGCCTTTGAGCACGGTTTTGCTGTCACCGTCGCCCAGCGTCAGATCGGCCCCTTTATCGCCACCTTCGCCCAGTTGGCTTTTGTAATGCTGATCGAGCCTTGTCAAATCAGAGTCTTTTAATTTTTCAATTTTATTAATATATGTGAGCTGCTCATGAACCTTTTCATCATAAACCGCCCACTGCGCCATTGCATGCGATGAAGCGAATAAAGAAAACAAAAAAAGAGCAGCCTTCATGACAAGACCTTTCAGCAATCCTCAGCAAAGCCATGCCGCTTCAGCTTATTCAATCCCTTATAGAGTTCTTTGCTGTTAGCCACTTCATTAATTAAATCCACAAGCAATATATAGTCGCCACCCCCCCATTTCAGAGTATTCCCTGAATCGTACAAATTTGGCTTCACACCTACAGCCTTGACAATATCCTCATAACTCATACATCCGAGCACACGATCGTAAGCAGCCACCAAATCAATTTCACCATCAGAGGAATCCCCTCCACCGCCACCGCCACAGGCGCTCAAAACCATTGCCACGCCACCCAATACAGAACTCGCCATCATCTGCCGCCGGGTCAGCTTCTCAACCGAACTTCCAGAATATTTTTTCACGATCAATTCCCTTTTGAAATTTAAATAAAAACAAGCCCCAAATCTCACGGCGCCACCGGCCGCCAACCAACATCACGCTCTGCGCATGGCGCCATGCGCCGACTCCTGCAATTCCATGATTGGCTTCCCATTGCCCTGGGCAAGGCCGTGCCGTTCCCAATCGGCTGCCTCGCGCCAATGCGCTTGCTCACTTTGGCCCAATGCTTGGGCGACGCTGAATTCATGGGCCAGCCCATAGGGCCGCAACAAACCGATCGTGCTGCCGTCCCGGCTGAGCAGGAATTGGCTGTTTGCACCTTGGCCCAGATGCCGCATCTGTTCCTTCATAGCGGCGGCCGCCAGCGCATCGACCTGCTGTTCGTTCATGCCCAACTGCCGCAACTGAGGACCCAACTGCTCGCGGAACTTCTGTGCGCCGGATTCCTGCGCCGGGCTCAAGCGGCGTGGCTCGGCCCCAGGCATGGCAGCGTCGAGTTGGTGGCGCAGGTCGTTGCCTTGTCCAAGGGGTGCGCGGCGGTGCAGCAGTTCCCGGGTTTGGCCCTGTTCGTCGGTCTGCAGCAGGTGCATGTCGATGCGGTCGCGATCGCGGCCGGGGAAGTCACGCTCGACCATGACGGTGCTGGCTGTCTGGCCATTGGGCAAGGGATAGGCCTTGCGCCAGACCGT
Source organism: Hydrogenophaga electricum (assembly GCF_030160815.1). Taxonomy (NCBI): domain Bacteria; kingdom Pseudomonadati; phylum Pseudomonadota; class Betaproteobacteria; order Burkholderiales; family Comamonadaceae; genus Hydrogenophaga; species Hydrogenophaga electricum. The sequence continues at coordinate 20,681 of NZ_BSPB01000038.1, forward strand.
GGCTTCGGCCCCCTGGAAACGGCGCCAACCGTCGTGCACATGCATTTCGGGCCGGGCCACCGGGTCGAGCTGCCGTTGCGCATGCAGGCCTTGGCGCGGGTCGTGGGTGACGGGGTAGTCAGCCGCCTCGGCAGCGCCTTCCACCATGAGGCTGCCCGCCGGCCACATGGCGCGGGCGATGGTGCTGCGGCTGGCTTGCGCGATCTGATCGGTCTTGGGAATGTCGCGTTCGTGGTAGACGGCGGCCGTGCCGTCGTGGCGCTTCTCGGGCAGTACGTCACGGATGGGCACGCCACCGCGACGAAACCATTCGGTAGCGCCTTCGAGCACACGGGCAGAGATGCCCCGGTCATAACCGCCGCCGATGTTGCAGTGGTTGCCCATCACTTCGACAGTGGTTACCCCAGGGTGCGCACTGTGGTCGACCCCCTTGAACCATTCCCGGTATTCGTTCTGCGCACGCACGACGGTGATGTTCTTCGAGGCGGGAGAGAACGCCACGTTGCCGCCATAGCCGGTGGTGACGGGATCAAGGATCAGGGCGCCCGCCAAGCCAAGCTGACCGGGGGGCACGAGTTGCTGCCCGGTTTTGGGATCGGTCAGCCCGTTTTCGTACAGCAACTGGCTGAACACCGCCGCCGTGCCGCCGCCACGGCTGAAACCCGTGGCCATGACTTGCAGGGAGGTGATGGGGTCGGCTTGGGGGTGTTCGCGCAGCCACTCAGCAGCTTGATCATTGAACTCGTTGTAAGCGCGAACCGCTGTACTGCGCATCTCCTCGGAGGGCAGCAGCACATCGCGATAGCCCTTCACGCCAGCATCCGTGCCTACGCCGGGATAGTAGGCCGACCGGAAGTTGTCGTTTCCCCGCATCTGCGGCGCCATCTGGTCGTGCAGATCAGCCACGTTGGTCTGGTGCGGATTGCCAGAGAGCTTGATGTTGCCCTTGTCGTTGTTCGTGCCGTCAAAGTGCGCCACGAAAACGAATTTCTCGCCACTGCGGGCATCCACCTGTGTCGCAGGCGTTTCGGCGATGCGCCGGGCCTGCGCGGACATCTGCTCGCGTTCAGCCGCGCTCAGGTGTTTGATGACCTCGGTCATGGCTTTGCCCTTTCCGCAGCTTCGCGTGCGGCTCGGGCATTTGGTCGGCCACCGCGCACCTTGGGTGGTGCGTTGTCCGGATACAGCGTCTTGACATCAAGATACGCATAGATATCCGGCCCGTTGGCCGGTTTACCCGGCGGGAGGTGATTGCGCTTGGTGTCCCAATCTCTGTCCGGGATCAGGTAGACGTACAACTGGTTGCTATCTACCAGAAAGTAAACCGTCTGCCCCTGCATTTCCTTGGCCGATGGCAGCCGGCTCTTGAGATCGACACGGTCTTCATAAACCTGGCCCGTGGCTTCGTCCCGCCACTTCACGTACAGGAAGTCGCCCAAGAGCATGGTGCCCGCGCCGTTGAAGCACTCGCCGCGCCGCGCCCGCCCAGACTCCACCTCTTGGCGCGTGTGCTTGCCCAGCATTTCACCGTACAGGCAATCGAGAAGTTCGACACCAGGGCTGTTCACGGCAAAGTTGTAATCAAGGCCGTGAAAGACCACCCGGTCTTCGCTGCAAGCGGGTTGTGTGCTCATGACGAGGCTCACCATCAAAAGAACCCAGAGGCGGTGCATGGCAGTGCTCATGGCGCTCAGAAATCGTCGCCGTGTTCGCAGTCGGTCATGCCGTCGGGCGCGCCGGGCTGGCCTTTGGTGCTCAAGGGCTGGCGACCGCTTTCAGCCTTCCAGGCGCCCATGGTTTTGCCGTGCACACAAACCTCCTCGAACTTGGGGATCCACTTCGTGTTGAGGTATTGGCAGATCTGCGTCCAGGTGCCAGGGCCTGTGGGGGCCCAGCAATGTTCCGGGACACCGATGGTGCAAAAAGAAAACACGTCCTCTTCGTAGGGAACGCCCCGGCTGAAGTACGCCCCGCCGGTCTGCCCGTGCGCATTCACACCGTCGCACTTGGACGCCCATGCCCCACCCTGCAAGGCCATCAGCGCCAAGGCCGCTAGTAAAGCTCGTGTCTTGTGTGTCTTGTTCTTGGCATGCATCTGTTCTTCTCCCTGTTCGCGCGGTTTTTCTGGTTCAGGCGTCCGACGTTTCGGCGTGGCGCAAGAACTCGTGGTGGTTGGCCATGTGGGTATCCCGCTGCCGCTTGAGGCCTTTGCGGCGGGCGTGGAATTCGGACAGCCAGGTGTCGGGCAGTTCCGGCGTGGGATGGCTGGCTAGCAGTTCGTTGAGGATTTCGACGTTGTCGCTGGAGCCTGAAAGCACCGCCAGTTCGTCGTCCATGCCGTTGAGGTTGAGCTGGCACAGCACGGCGTTGTGGCCCTGCTTGACCAGAAAGCACCGGCTGCGCTCGTCCAGCCCGACCACAAGGTCGAATTCGGCCCGGGTGAGCTTGAGGCCGTCCATGTAGTCGCGCGGGTCGGCGTTGGGGTTGGGCAGCAGGATCATGGTGGCCGTCTGCTCGATGAGGGCGGCCGAGATGTCGCTGTTGATGGCGTCCTGCGGGCTCTGGGTGGCGAAGATGCCCAGACCGTTCTGCTTGCGGATGGTCTTCTGCTTGTTCTTGGCGAAGTCCTTTAGGCCGCCTTTGCCTTCGAGCACTTTCCAGAATTCGTCCATCACGTAGATGAAGGGGCGGCCGTCAATGAGGCTTTCCATCCGGTGCAGCAGGTACTGGATGATGGGCTCGCGCGTCTTGCTGTCTTCGATGACTTCGGTGTAGTCGAAGCCGATGATGTTGGCGTTGCCGAATTCGATGTTGTCGGTCGGGTTGTCGAACACCCAGGCCGAGGGACCGCCCTTGCACCAGATGGACAGCGATTCGTAGAGGCTGCCTTCCCCCATGTTGGGCAGGCTCTTGCGCAGGTTGGTCATGGTGCGCAGGTGCACGGGCGTGTCGAGGATGGCGCGCACCGCACGGATGAGGTCGTCCTGTTCGGTGGCGGTGTACTTTTCCTTGCCGCACAGCGTTTGCACGAGTTCGATCAGAAACTGCTCGTTCTCGGGCGTGTTGGCACATTGCAAGGGGTTGAAGCCCGTGGGCTTGCCCTTTTCCAGCGAGAAGTAACGCCCCCCGCAGGCCTGGATGAAGATCTGCGCACCCTTGTCCTTGTCGAAAAAGAAGACCGTGGGCTCGGGTTGCAACTTCTGGATCTGCGCCAGCAGGAAGTTGATGAGCGCGGTCTTGCCGGTGCCGGACTTGCCGATCACCATGGTGTTGGCCACGGCTTTTTCGCCAAGGGAGTATTCGTTCGGTTTGGTGGCGTGGAAGTTGAAGTGATAGGCCTGATTGTTCAGCGTCTGCAGCACGCTGACGGACGAGCCCCAGGGGTTGAAATTGGGTTTGCCGGTGGCGAAGTTGTGCAGCGGGCAAAGCCCCAGGAAGTTGAGCGAGCTCAGGTTGGCCATGCGCGGGCGGAAGCGCCAGTTGCAAGGCAGTTGCGCGTAGTAGGCGGCGGCCACCGCCACGTCTTCCTTGACGGTGACAAAACTCGCCCCCGACAGTTGCGCACGTGCCTGGGCCACGTTGAGGTAGAGGTCGTCCTGGTTGGCGGCGTAGATCGCCATGTTGAAGTGGTACTGGCCCAGCACGAAGTTGCCGGATGCGAGCTGGTCCATGGCAAAGTCGAGCTCGACGATCTGGCTGACGGCCTTGTCTTCGGACGACAGCATGGCGCCCTTGGTGCGCTGCAGGGCCTTCATGGAGTCATACCGGCTCATGGGCGTGAACGAGTGCGTGACGACGTACTCGAACTCCAGGTACTTGAGGCCGTTGAGAATGCCTGGCCAGCTGCTGTCGGCGTACTCCTTGATGTTCAGGATGGCGCCGAAGTGGTTGTCGCCATCGCTGGTGCGGATGGCATAGTCGCCACTGCCCGGGTTGAACATGTGGCGGCTGGTGGGCAGGTAGCTGTAGATGGGCGCCGGGAGCACGGGCACGGGCTCGTCGGTGTGGTTGAGCAGGTAGCCGTAGAACTCCAGGTTCTCGGAAAACACCTGCTTGTGCACGCTTTCGTACAGCCCGAGCCGGTAGGGGGCGTAGTCGGCCAGCAGCACCTCGACGTTGCCAGCCAGTTCGTAGATTTTTTCGAGGCAGGCTTTTTCTTCCTGCCGCAGGACGTTGACGTCACGCGCCATGGCCGTGAAGCGTTTGCCGCTGACCACGGGCCGGTAGATCATGGTCAGGTACAGCTCGTTCTGCATGAGGCGCTTCGTGGAGAGGCGCTCCATGTACCGGTCGTGCAGGTCCTGGCTGAAGCGGTACGGGAACTTCGCGTCGGCGTTGATCCTGCGCCGCCGACGGATGTCGTGCGCCCAGAACGCGAGGTTTTCGAAGTCCGGCGCGCGCAGGCTTTGCAGCAGGCTGTTGAAGGTACGGTGCCGGTGTTCGAGCTCCCAGTCTTCACGCCCCACGAAAGGGAACCCGCTGAGCAGCCAGGTGATGAGGTAGTCACCCTCGCGCGTCTTCACGACGTGCGAATCGACGTGCGTGCTGAACGGGACGAAGTTGCTGTAGTTGGCGTCAGCGGTGAACATGCTTCTTTGGGCGGCTGCGCCCCGTTACATCCATTCCCGGTAGCCGTCCAGACGGTGGGCGTCTTTGCGGTACCGGGATGGACCAAATACCCACGAGGCACCGTAGATGGCGGGATTGCGGGGAAGGAAACGAAACACAAGGTTCAGGCCGATCAGCCTGAAGATCAGCTCATCCTTCTTGGCCATCAGACGCATCACCACGATGACAAAGGGAATGACCAGGAGGATGTAGAGCGACACGTACATCGCCAGCAGCAGCGGAACGCCGACGCCCACGAGAAACGGCACGTAAGGCACCCCGAAGATCATCGGGGGCCGGGTACATCCGCGAAAAAGGACGTCCTTCTTCACGCGAAAAGCCGTTGCACGGTCAGCAGCGTCACTTCGGTGCAATCGGAAGAGCCCCAACCGCTGACGAACCAGCCGGCAATGGTGCCGGCGCCACCGATCAGCAGCCCCCCGATCAGGATCGGGGCCACGTCCGACATGCGCTTGTGGGCGAAGGCAATCTGGTAGCCGGCAAACACCACGGCGATGGTCACCACGGTGATGGAAATCACCTTCAGAATGACTTCGAAGTTCTTGAAGAACTTGTCGACCTTGTTGCAGGCAGCGGCAAAGCCCTCGTCGCCGGCCGCCCAGGCCTCCGGCGCGGCCGCCAGCAGCGCGAATCCAGCGACCATGAATGCCAGGGTCTGGAGCTCCAGGCGGGAAATCAGTGGCTTGTTACATTGCATAAATCACCTTTCTTGTTGGCAGGAAGATCAAAAAACGAACGACTTGTCGGACGGCGAAGCGTCCGCCGGCGAAGCCGGCTCACGGGCACCGTCCGGCGAACGGCCGGCCCGGTTCTCAGGCAAACCTGAAGACTCTGGGATGTGGAGCAAGGCGCCCCCTTTGGCCTCCCGGGACACCACACGCCGAGACGCGGGCCGGGCAGCCAGGGGAGCATCGGGATGGGGCAAGGGCAGTTGGGCGCCCGGCGCTGTGGCGGCAGGCCCGGGCTGCGGTGCCGCGGGCACGATGCGGGTCTGGTAGGGATTGCCATCGCCCCCCACCACCTGCAAAGGGATGCCCGCCAGGCCGCGCCCGGCACCCGCGCCGGTGGGCGGCATGATCATCCCCGGTGACGGGCTGTTGGCGGGTGCGGCCGGTTGTGCTGGCGCAACCGCCGTCGTCGTGGGCGGCGCCCCTTCACCGGCGCGCAATGGCACGCCATCGTCGCGCGCAGGCTTGCGCGGTTGGGCGTTGTTGTAGGGAATGATGCGGACTTCGGCGGTCTGCACCGCCTGGTCCTGCGCCCTGCGCATGGACGCAAAAATCTTCTGCACGTAGCCGTGCTCGAAGCCGGTGACGAAATTGCCGGAGTAGTAGCAGCTGAAGGCCTTGCCCCAGTCGCGGGCACGGTCGTAGCACTCACGAAGAATGCGCGCACCGGCCTGGAGATTGGGACAGACCTCGAAGGCCTGGGCGTAGGTCTGGAGGCCGTACTTGGCCAGGTTGTAGCGGTTGACCTGCGCGATGCCGACGGAAAAGTTGTAACCCTCGTCCTTGAGGGTTTGCACAGCCTCAAGAGCGTCGTCCAGGCTTCGGGGTTGGCGGGCCAGATACCCGCCAACCACCCCGATGGCAAATGGATTGAGTGATGACTCCACGTGCACGACGTGTTGCATCACCTCTCTCGGCACGGCGAGATCCGGACAGTCAAGCATGGTGACCGCATGGGGCCTGCATGCCCACGGCACCCATAAACCTGCGGTGCGGGGCTGCGGCCTCCTCCTCCTGATAGTTGCGACAGCTCGACTATCTTAGCTTACAAATTAAGTAAAAAAGCTGAACTCCTCACAAAACACCGCTTCTTCCGAAACAAAATGCGTATAAATGTTTCCGTTTTGATCAACCCATCAAAACGCCTCGATTTTCAGCCCCTGCTTCCTGACAACAGCCTTCCAACTCTCGTAATCGCGCTGCAAAAAGCGGCCCAGCTCATCGGGGCGGCCCACGGCTGCGGTCAGGGCATCGCGGCCCAGCCGCTCCTTCACATCGGGCATGTCCACCACTTTGGCCAATGCTGCGTTGATCTGTTGCACCACAGCCTCGGGCGTGCCTTTGGGCGCCACCAGGGCAAAGTAATTGAGCACATTGAAGTCGGCCATGCCAGCCTCTTTCATGCCCGGCACCTGGGGCAACGCCGGGCTTCGCTCAGGGCTGGTGACCGCCAGTGCCTTGAGCTTGCCGTCACGAATGTATGGGGCGAGTGCGGGAATGGTGCCGGTGAGCAGTTGCACCTGCCCGGCGACAGCGTCGAGCGTGGCCGGGGCGATACCGCGGTACGGAATGTGGGTGATGAAGACGCCGGTGCGCGATTCGAGCGATTCGAGCAGCAGATGGTTGATACCGCCCACCCCGGCCGAGCCGTAGTTGAGCGTGCCGGGCCGCTGCCGGGCCCAGGCCACGAGCTCGGGCAGTGTGCTCGCCGGCACGTCTTTGTTGGCCACCCAGACCAGCGGTCCGTGGGCAATCATGCCAACGGGCGCAAAGCTGGCGATGGGGTCATAGCCGGCGGTGGGCAAGGCGGCGGGCACGGTGGTGAACGGCGCTGCCGCCAGCAGCAAGCTGTGGCCATCGGGTGGGGCCTTCGCCACCTCCTGCGCACCGATGGCGCCCGACGCGCCGGTTCGGTTCTCCACCACCACGCTGGTGCCCAGCAACTCGCTCAGTTTGCCGGCGACCAGACGCCCCATGGCGTCGGTCCCGGCACCGGGCGCAAAGGGCACGACGATGCGGATGGGCCGCTGGCCGTGCCAGGCAGAAGACGGCGCGCTCTGCGCCTGCACCGTCCAGGTGGCGCCGGTCAGTGCGGTGGTGATGAGGGCTTGCAGAAAAGGGCGGCGGCCGCAGACAGCAGACGACATGAAACAGCTCCGAAAGACAACGGGAAGACCTGTCAGGCCAAAAAAGCAGAGGTTGGCCGGTTTCGGTGACAGACGCGTGACCATCCCAAGGCGCTGTCATGACCTCTGCATGACTGCCCGCTTCAGTCAACCGCGCAGATATTGCCAGGCCCCCTGCCCGGCCCGCTGGCCACTGGCCAGGCAGGCGGTGAGCAGATAGCCCCCCGTGGGCGCTTCCCAGTCGAGCATTTCGCCCGCGCAGAAGCACCCGGGGAGCCCGGTCAGCATGCCGTGCTCATCCATCGACTCAAAGCGCACGCCGCCGGCGCTGCTGATCGCTTCGTCGATGGGGCGCGGCGCCACCACCGTGACCGGCAATGCCTGGATGGCGCTGGCCAGTGCTTGTGGATCGTGCAGTTGTTCGCGGGTCAGCAGTTCGTTGAGCAGCGCCATCTTGATGCCGTCGATCCCCAGCCGGCTTTTGAGGTGGGCCGACACGCTGCGTGCGCCGCGTGGGTGCGCAACCTGGGCGCGGACCTGTTCCGGACTGCGATCGGGCAGCAGGTCGAGCCAGAAGGTGGCGCGGCCGCTGCGGGCGATCTGCTCGCGCAAGGCGGACGAGACGGCGTAGATCAGGCTGCCCTCCACCCCGGTGGCGGTGGCGACGAATTCGCCTTTGCGGTGGAAAGACGGCCCGTGATCGCCTTCGAAACGGATCGCCACGGACTTGAACGGCTGGCCGGCAAAACGGTCGCGGAAGAACGGACTCCACCCGGCAGCCACACCGTGCACAGGCGAGCCCTGCACGTCGAAACCACAGTTGGCCGGCACCAGCGGTGCCACCGCCTGCGCACCGGCCGCGGTGGACAGCCAGCCTTGCCAGGCACCGTCCGAACCGAGCCGGGCCCAACTGCCCCCGCCCAGGGCCAGCACGGTGGCCCGGGCTTGCACCGTGCACGGCCCCTGCGGGGTGTCGAAGCGCCAGGCGGTCGTGCCCGCGGCGCCACCCGTTTGCGGCGTCGGCCCCAGGCAGCGGTGGCGCATGTGAAAGCGCACCGGCACGCCCCCGTTGCCCGGGTGGCGCAGGCGCTGCAGCCAGGCGCGCAGCAGGGGCGCGGCTTTCATGTCGGTCGGAAACACGCGCTGGGAACTGCCCACGAAGGTGTCGATGCCCAGGCTGGCGGCCCAGTCGCGCACCTGGGCCGGCCCGAAGGCTTCGAGCCAGGGGCGCAACACCGCCGAGCGCTCACCATAGCGGTCGGCGAAGGCGTCGAACGGCTCGGCGTGCGTGAGGTTCATGCCGCCTTTGCCCGCCAGCAGGAACTTGCGGCCGACCGAGGGCATGGCATCGAACAGATCGACAGCGACACCGGCACGCGACAGCACTTCGGCCGCCATGAGGCCGGCCGGGCCTCCACCGATGACGATGGCTTCGGACAGCAGCGGGGCGGGAGCTTCGGAGGTGGGGGCGGTCATGCGGGCACAGGAATTTCGATCAGTTGGCCGTTCGGGTTGACGAAGGCCACCCGCACCGGTTCGCCGGGACGGGCTTGGGACAGCGCGCGATGGTAGCCGTGCAGTTGCTCGCGCAGCGCGGCCTGCCGTTCCGGGTGGGTGGCGCTCTTGTAGTCCAGCACCCACCAGCAGCCCGTGTCAGCACGGCGCACGAGACGGTCCATGCGCAGCAACTGGCCGTTGGCCCAGATGTCCACCTCGCTGCCCCAGTGCGCGAGCAAGCTGGCGTCCCACGCCCAAGCCGCGTCGCCGCCAAGCACGGCCTCGGCCATGCGCAGCGCTTCGCCAGCCTGTTCGGGCGTGAGCCCGAATTCGCGCGCCACCGCCTGGCGGTGCAGCACATCCCAGCGGAAACCAGTTGCTGGCGTGGGCACCCATTGCAGCAAGCGGTGCAAGGCCAGCCCGACGCGGGTGCGGGCATCGTCTTCCGGCACCGGAGCGGGCTGGCCGGGCGCTGCGCTGGCCGCAGCAGGCGGGACCGTTTCGGCCGGGCTCCAGACCGGCAGATCGCGCACCACCGCCGGCTCGACCGGCACGCCCGCGACCGCGTTGGGGGAAGTAGCGGCCACGACGGGCACGGGCTGCGTCAGGGGTTCGATGCGCGCGCGCCAGGTGGGCAGATCGCCGCGCCGGTGCGGTTGCACGCTGGAAATCACCAGGCGGTCGGCCGCGCGGGTCAGCGCCACGTACAGCGCGTTGAGCTCTTCGAGCGCGCGCGCCTGCTGCTCACGGGCGAGCAGATCGGCAGCGCAGGCGGGCGGGGTCTTTTCGCTGGCCAGGAACACGAAGCGCGTGGGCGCCGCCGCCTCGCCCGGCCAGTCCACCAGCACGCCCATGCTCTCGGCCATCGGGGGCGGTGCGTCGGTATCGAGCAGCAGCACGGTGTGCGCCTCCAAGCCCTTGGCGCCGTGGATGGTGAGCAGGCGCACCGCCTGCGGCCGGGCCGGCTGGGGCAGGCGGATGCCCCCCGCCTTGAGCGCGCGCACGAAGCGGTAGGCGGTGAGAAAACGCCCGCCATCCTGCGCGAGCGCCTGCGCCAGCACGGCCTGCAGCGCCAGGCGCGCGCTCTCGCGCTGCCGCGGCGGCACGGCACTGGCGTAGCGCGCGAACACATCGCCCTCGCGGTAGATGACCGAGAGGGCATCGTGCGGTGGCAGGGTTTGCAGACACGCGCGCCAGCCCGCCAGGGTGCGCGCCACCTGGGCCAGTGGAGCGTCCACCACCGGATCGTCCGAGGCGCCCTCCCCGCCGCTGGCCAGCGCCTGCAACACCGCCCACCAACGCGGGGAATCGGCGCGCGCGGATTCCCCACCGCCAGCCGCCGGTTTCGCCGCCGCGCGTCGGCACAGCCGGGCGATGCGGGCCAGCGCGGCGTCGTCGAGCCCGAACACGGGCGACTTGAGCGCGCGCGCCAGGCTGAGGTCGTGCGCCGGCGATACCAGGGCGTCGAGCAGCGCGATCAGGTCTTGCGCCACCGGGTGGTCGGCCAGGTCCTGGCGTTCGGGCTGTTCGCCGGCAATGCCGCGTTCGGCCAGGGCGTCGTGCAGCCAGCCCAGGCGCTCGCGTTTGCGGGAGAGCACCATCACGTCCTGTGGTTGCAGCGCGCCCTGGCCGATTTCCGCGGCCAGCCAGTCGGCCGCCTGCCGCGCTTCAAGTGCACTGAGCTTTTCCTCCGGCACCAACCGCGGCGTGCCGAGGCTGTCGCGCCAGGCGGGGCCCTCGCCGGTGTCGGCGGCCGCCGGAGCATCGTGGCCGCGCTCGGGGCGCTCAATCGGTGGCAGCGCCAGCGCCGCACCGGCTTCGGCGCTTTCGGTGGTGTGGGGGCGAAAGCCCGCATAGCCGGCGTCGGCCTCGGCACCCAGCATCACGGTGTTGAGCACGTCCACCACGCCGGTGGCACAGCGGCGGGTGTGGTCGCAACTGAGCAGCGCCCCACCCAGTCCGTGCACCACGAAGTGCTGGGCGGCTTTGAACACCTGGGGTTCGGCACGGCGGAAGCGGTAGATGGACTGCTTGGGATCCCCGACCAGAAACACGCGCGGCGCCTCGCCGCTGCCTGCGCCGGCATACGCCGAGAGCCAGCCATAGAGCGCCTGCCACTGCAGCGGGTTGGTGTCCTGGAACTCGTCGATCAGCAGGTGGCGCACGCGGGCGTCCAGCCGCTGCTGCAGCCAGCCCGAGAGTTCGGCGTCGGCGAGCAGACGGCGTGCGGCGCCCTCCACATCGTTCATGTCGACCCAGCCGCGCTCGCGCTTGAGCGCAGCAAACGCGGCGATCAGCGCCCGCGTGAGCCGGGCCATGCGCTGCTGGTGCTGCCAGGCGGCGTGCTGGCGGTCGGCGGCCAGCAGGGTTTGCAGTTCGGCTTCGGCCGCCTGCGCGGCGGGGAACTTGGCCAGGTGGTTGGTGAGGCGGTCTTCGCTGGCGACAAAAAAGGCCTTGCGCAGTGCCCGCAGGCGGCGCGCCAGGGCCGGCACCGAGGTGTCGTCCGCGTCGGCAAACGCATCGACCACGGCGTCGCCGGCTTTCTGCGGGGTCTTGTTCTTTTCCGCGCCCAGTTCGCGCGCCCAGCCCAGCCAGCGCGCACGGCAGGCTTCGCCGGCCAAGGCCTGTGCCGGCACCCCGAAGGCGGCCAGCGCCGGATACCGCTGCGCAAAAGGCTCGACAGAGCCGTCCACCACGCCGTCGCGGTCGGCCAGGGCGAACTCCACCCGCTTGGCCAGGGCATTGGCCAGGGCCTTGAGTGTCTGGCTACGGCCATGCAGGGCCACGCTGTCGAGGAAGTCCTGCCGCAGGCCGGCGTCGGCGTCCACGCTGGCGTAAAAGCGCGGCCAGGCCAGTTCGGCGGCCTGGGCATCGTCTTCCAACAGTTCGTGCTCGGCGGGCAGCTCCAGCTCGTCCAGCACCGCCAGCGGCGCGCTGCGCAACAGCGATGCGAACCAGCTGTGGAAGGTGCGGATCTGCACAGGCCGGCCATGGGCGAGCAGGCGTTGGTGCAGGCCCTGCAGATCGGCAGCGCGGCGCTGCGCGTCGGCCGCCGCCATGCCGCGCAGTTGCAGTTCGGTGACCAGCGTGGCTTGGGGCTGCCCGGCGAAAGACGCCGTCCAGTCCTGCAGGCGCTCGCGCATCTCGCCCGCGGCCTTTTTGGTGAAGGTGATGGCCAGGATGTCCTGCGGCTCGGTACCGTCGAGCAAGGCGCGCAGGATGCGCGAGACCAGCATCCAGGTCTTGCCGGCACCGGCGCAGGCTTCCACGGCGACGCTGCGCGCAGGATCGCAGGCCACGGCGTAGAACGCCGGGCGCGCCACCAGTTCGCCATCGATGCGGTAGGCGGCCTGGGCCGTGTTGGGGGTATGCGTCATGCCAGCCCCTCCCGGAAATCGCGCCGGCACAGGCCGCGTGCGGCACAGTGTTCGCAAGCGCGGCCTTCGCCGAGCGGCGGCAGCGGATGCCCGGCGCCGATGCGTTCGAGGTCGTGGCGAATGCCGTGCAGCAGGTGTTCGCGCGCCACGGCCAGCTCGGTCTGCTCGACAAAGCGCGTGGCTTCTGCGGGGTCGCGGCTGTCGGTGATGCTGAGGTAGCCGCCGCGCACCGGCAGATCGCCCGGTGCAGCGCCCATCAGCGCGGCGTAAAAGGCGATCTGCGTGTCCTCCAGCGGCTCCTTGACCCGATCCTGGGTGCGCAGACGCGGCTCGGTCTTGTAATCGAGCACCACGAAGCCGGCCCCCTCGCCGGTGGCAGCGCGGTCGATGCGGTCGAGCTTGCCGTACAGGCGCCACGGTCCGAGCGGCTGCGTGATCGCCTGCTCGGCCTGGTGAAAACGCGGACCGCTGCCGCCCTGTTCGTAGCCCGCCAGCCAGGCGAGGTAGCCGTCGCGCAGCGCGGGCCAAGACGCCAGAAACGGCAGAAAAGCCGCGCTGTCGTCGCTGGCGGGCTGGCCTTCGGCGGCCATCAGGCCCATGCGACGGGCCTCCACCAGCGCCAGGCTGTCAAGGCGTGCGCGGTCGCCGGCCTCGTTGCGGGCCGGGTCGTCGGACTCGCGGCCTTCGTGGAAGGCACGCAGCACGGCGTGAAGCCAGTTGCCCATGTCGCGCTTGTCGGGGCCGGCCTCGATCTCGTCGGCACTTTGCAGGCGCAACTGGCGCAGCGCGAAGAAGCGGTACGGGCAGTCACGCAGGTCCTGGTAGGCACTGGCCGAAAGCGCCTCGGGCAGCAGGTCGCCCGCAACCGGAAGCGGCTCGGGCGGCAACGCCGCCGGCAGCGTGCGCACAGTCCGGGGGTCGGTGGCCTCAACCGCCGTGCGGCCACCGCTGGCGGGACCGGCCAAGGCCCGCACCCAGGCCGCGGGCAGCACCGCATCGCTCTGGTCCTGCCGGCGCCAGAGCAGATCCAGCCGGGGCTGGGTGAGCAGATGGGCCCAGGCCTGGGCCGCGGCTTGCGCGAGGGCCGGCG
>NZ_BSPB01000039.1:0-34075 GCF_030160815.1 Hydrogenophaga electricum
TGATCAAACACGCGGTCAACATCGACCTGCCGCGCGCGAGCAACCAGAAGCTGCTGGACAAGCCGGAGAACGTGCGGCTGTCGGTGGACGCCGAGGGAGCGTACTACTGGAACGATGCGCGGGTGGACGATGCCGTCTTCGAACAGCGCCTGAACGACACGGCAGCGATGGAGCCGCAGCCGGAGCTGCACATCCGCGGGGACAAGGCGGTGCGCTACGAGCGCGTGGCCCAGGCCATGGCGGCCGCACAGCGCGCCGGCGTGCGCAAGATCGGCTTCGTCACCGAACCGGCAGCCCCCTGAGACGGGCGCATCACCCAGCACCGACCCGCCCATTGTTCACGTTCACAGAGAACCGGAGCACACCATGAACCAGGACCCGTCTTTGTTTTCGGCCGCCGCAGAGAGCCCGGACAGCGTCGCGAGCCTGTCCGCACACCGACCATCCGGCGACAGCCCAGCGGCCGACACGGCGTCCGTCGTGGCCAGCCAGGATGTGCTGCGCGGCCAGAAGTCGGTCGCCATTTCGCACAACGGTGCGCTGTACCGACTGCAGACCACGCGCCAGGGCAAGCTCATCCTGACCAAGTGATTTTCATCGTGGGGCGACCCGGGGACCACTCACCCCCGAGCGTCGTTTTTCAGCCAGCCAAGGGGCATGCCCCCGGTAGCCAGGCGTTTTTTCCCCACCATCCCGGCCATGGAGGCCGATCGATCCGGGCCCCGGCAACGGCTCCGCTTACACGCGGGACCTCCGGGGCAACCGACCCGCGGCGGACCCCGGCGCAGCCAGGGCACCCCGCGGGAAACCCTCGCGGGAATTCAGAGCCCGATGGCCGCGATGCCGGCACGCGCGATCTGCGCGTCTTCGCTGGACTTCACACCGCTGACACCGACCGCACCGATGACCTGACCATCCTTGGTCACGGGCACCCCGCCTTCGAGCAGGCCAGCCACGCCCGGTGCGCTCAGGAACGACACCCGCCCCTGGTTGATCACGTCTTCGTAGACCTTGCTCTCACGGCGACCCAGCGCGGCCGTGTGCGCCTTGGCCGGCGCAATGTGCGAGGAAATGGCTGGCGCGCCATCCAGGCGCTGCAGCCACAGCAGATGACCACCGTCATCGACGATGGCAATGGTCACGGCCCAGTTGTTCTTCAGGGCTTCGGCTTCGGCAGCGGCCGCGATCTGTTTGACGTCAGCAGCTTCCAGGACAGCTTTGGTTTTCATGGTATTTCCAGTGCAAATCACAAACGAATGTGGACGATACCGCAGGAATTGGGTGCATCCCGGTAAAAGCTGTTGAACACCCCGACAGACACCTGCCGGCCAAGCACGGCGCGGAACCCTGGCGCCAGCGAGGGCTCCTACAATGCCCCTTTCACCGATGCCACAGGAGACCCCGACCATGAACGACCCCCTCTATTCTCCCGGCCAGTTCGGTCATCCCGCCGCTGCCTCGATGCAGCGCCACAAGGTGCTGCGCAACACCTATTGGCTTCTGGCGCTGTCCATGCTGCCCACCGTGCTGGGCGCCTGGATCGGTGTGCAAGCCGGCATCACCGCCAGCCTGACCGGTGGCCTGGGCCTGATCGTTTTTCTCGGCGGGGCGTTCGCCTTCATGTTCGCCATCCAGAAAACCAAGAACTCGGCCGCGGGCGTGCCCGTGCTGCTGGCTTTCACCTTTTTCATGGGCCTGATGCTGTCGCGGCTGCTGGCCTCGGTACTGGGTTTGCGCAACGGCAGCGAGCTCATCATGACCGCCTTCGGCGGCACGGCCGGCATCTTCTTCGTAATGGCCAACCTGTCCACCGTGATCAAGCGTGACCTCTCGGGCATGGCCAAATGGCTGTTTGTCGGGGCACTGGCGATCATGTTCGGCGCCATCGTCAACGTCTTCCTGGGCAGTACCGCCATGATGGCCACGATTGCGGCCATCGCCGTCGTCGTCTTCAGCCTCTATCTGCTGTACGACCTCAAGAGCGTCATCGACGGCGGTGAAACCAACTACATCACCGCCACCCTGGCGGTCTATCTGGACCTGTTCAACATCTTCCAGAGCCTGCTGGTGCTGCTCGGCATCTTCGGCGGAGAGCGGGACTGACCGCCTTGCAGACGGCCCAGGAGCCCCCCGCCGCCCCCAAGACCATTCCTGCCGATACGGCCCCCGCCCTGGCGGTGGTGGTGATCTCCCACGGCCCACGGGCGACCCTGCCCGCGGCCGTGCGCTCGGTGCTCCAGCAAGATGTGCCGGTGGAGTTGCTGGTGGTTCACACAGGCCCCGGTGACGTGCCGGCCCTGCTGAAAGCCCACGGCATCACCGCGCCGGTCCTCGCGGTGCCCGAATCGCGGTACGTGGGCGCGGCCCGGAATCTGGGCATCTCCCACACCCAGGCACCCTGGGTGGCCTTCCTGGCCGACGACTGCCTGGCGGCGCCCGAATGGGCCCGGCAACGCCTGGGCTCGCACCGCGATGGCGCGCAGGCGGTGGCGAGCGCGCTGCTGCCAGACCGCCCAGGCCATCCGGTGGCACTGGCATCGTTCCTGTCAAACCACATTCGCCGGCTGCCACTGACCCCGCCCGGCGAGGCCCTGCGGTATGGCGTCTCCTACGAACGCCGGCTGTTGCAGAGCGTGGGCGCCTTCCGGGAAGACATGCCAGGCGGTGAAGACAGCGAATACAACGCCCGCGTTGCCACCGTTTGCGACATCGCCTGGAACCCCGCGGTGGTCACCCTGCACCGGGAGCCGCGGAACCCGGTGCTCGCCTGGTGGGATCACTTGCGGCGCGGCTACCTCAGCGGCCAGATGCGGCTGAAGCTGGGAGCCACCCGCTTTCCGCCCTTCCGCCAGCGGGTCCGGGACAAGCAGCGCTACATCCTCGCGGCAGCGGCGGAGCGCACCGGCCCCGAACTGCACACCCCACTTCGCAAGGCCCGGCCCTTGCTGAAGGCCTACATCCTGGCCTACGAACTGGGCATCCAGGGAGCGCTGCACCGGCACGCGCCCCGCCCACCCCACCCATGATCGACGCCCGCCTGCCCTCGCGCCGCCCGCCCCGGGTCCTGGCCGTGTTTTCGTTCCGGCACGACGCGCACCTGGTCCCCGCCCTGCTGCGCAACATCGCGCCGCTGGTGGATGGCTGGATCAGCTTCGACGACCGTGCCTCCCAGGATCTGTTCAGCAACGAAACCACCCGGCGGCTGGCCCTGCTGGAGGCCGCTCGCGACGCCGGGGCCGAATGGGCGCTGGCGGTGGACCCGGACGAGCGCTTCGACTGGCTGACGCGTTTTTCCATGCGCCGCCTGATGGACGGGCCGGCCGACGCCTACTGGTTCCGGTTGCGGGAGATGTACAGCCCCCGCCATTTCCGCACCGATGGCGTGTGGGGCCGCAAGACGCAGGCCCGGTTGCTGCGGCTGACCGGCGGCATTGTCAAGCCCGAGGGGCAATTGCACGTCCCCTGGCAGGCCTGCATCGGCGCCCAGCGGATCGAACCCGCCGGACACGACCTGTACCACCTGAAGATGATCGCCCCGCTCCGGCGCGTGGCCCGCGCCGATCTGTACGAACGGCTCGACCCGGAGCGCCGCATGCAGCCCATGGGCTACCGGTACCTGGCCGACGACGCCGGCATGGCGCTTCAGCGGGTGCCCCTGTGGCGCAGCTACTGGCCGCGCCACGTGGACGACGGCGGCCTGTGGATGCCGCCGCCTCATCCCTCCCCCTGAATCGCCCGTGGCTCAGTCGCGGGCCAGACGGGGAGGTCCGCCTGCCGACTCGATCAGAGCCCGGGCGCTGTCCGAGATCGGCACCGATTTCTGGCGCGGGAAGTCCACCCAGACCACGGTGGCACCCCCGTTCGCATACACCGTGGCCGGGTCGTCGGTACGCAACATCTCGTGGTAGGTGTCGAAGGAAGTGCGCCCCATGGCCCCTACGTAGGTTCGCACCAGCACTTCACCCGGAAATTCGAACTGGCGGATGAAGTTGCAGAAGGCATTGACGATCACCGGCCCTTCACCCTGCGGATCGGCCGGCAGGCCCATGCCGAAAAACCAGTCGAGCCGGGCGATCTCCATGTAGCGGAAATAGATCGTGTTGTTCACATGCCCCATGGCATCCATGTCGCCCCAACGGATGGGCACCACGATTTCATGCACCAGGCGTTTGTCGTCAGGCAGTTCCAGTTTCATCACAGATTCCTAGGAGTGACCGGGCTCGAAAGCCCTCAGCGGTGGGCGCGGATGGAGGCCAGGATGCCCAGCACGAACAGGCCGCTCGCCCCCCATTGCACGGGCTGGGGCCACTGCCCCGACCAGATGAACGCATAACAGAGACCGAACACGGTCTCGCTGACAATCAGTTGCCCAGCCAGGCTGGAACTCAGCCGGCGGCAGGCGACGTTCCACAGCACCGAAGCCACCCAGGCCGAGCCAATGCCGGTGAACGTGCAGACAAACACGAAACGCCCCAGTCCTGGGCGCTCTGCCAGTTCGGCCCAGGGCGTACCAGCCCCCAGCCAGAGCAGCCACCCGCCCACCCCGGCAGCGAGCCCCAACCAGTTGGCCCACTCGGTGGAATTCACCGCCTCATTGCGTCGCAGCCAGCGCGCGTTGAACAGGCCGAACACGGTCCAGCTGGCCATGGCCCCGACCCCGAACAACACGCCCCGGACCAGGTGACGGGCGCCGTCCACATCCACGTCGGCGGCCGTGGCCCGCATCATCAGGGCCATGCCGGCTGCGGTCAGCAGCAGGCCCGGCACCAGGGATGACCAGCGCAGACCGGCCGGCTTGCCCAGCATCATCACCCACAGCGGAATGGTGCCGATGATCAGCACCGGCAACGCCGCCCCGGCATCCGCAATGGCCAGCACCAGCAACAGGTAATACCCGGTGTAGCCAAGCACGCTCAGGCCTGCGGCCGCCAGCACCTGGCGCCCCGTCGGCCGCCGCAGCGCGGCCCCGCCGCGCCGGCTGCGCCCCCACTGCCACAGCATCAGCAGCGCAGAAAACAGGCCGCAGGCCACGAAACGGCCCGCGGTGTAATCCACCGACGAGAATCCGGGGGCCGCCAGCGGCGCCACGAAGGTCGTGCCCCAGAACGCCCCGGCCGCCAGACCGGCCAGAATGCCCGTGGCCATCCCTGGCGGCAGCGCCCCCGGCTGCCCCAGGCTGCCCGCGGAAACGCCTTGCGCTGGCGTCACACCGCGAACCCGTCGTCTGCCGCGATCACGGCACCGTTGATGAAATGGCTTTCGTTGCTCGCCAGCATGACCAGCACCGCGTCCAGATCGGCCGGCGAGCCGACGCGTTTGCGCGGCAGCATGCCGATGAGCTTCTGCCCCTGCTCGGTCTGCCAGTGCTGGTGGTTGATCTCGGTGTCGATGTAGCCAGGACAGATGGCGTTGACGTTGATGCCGAACTTGCCCCACTCCACCGCCATGGCCTTGGTCATGTGCACGACAGCGGCCTTGCTCATGCAGTACACACCGATCTGCGGCAGCACCTTCAGGCCGGCCATGGACGCGATGTTGATGATGCGCCCGCCCACGAAAGTGCCCGGAGCCGCACCCTGGGCGCGCGCGAGCATGCGCTTGGCCACTTCCTGCGCCACGAAGAACGCGCCCCGGGTGTTGGTGCCGAAGACGAAGTCGTAGTCGTCCTCGGTCACGTCCTGCAGGCGCTGCGTGGTGCTCACGCCCGAGTTGTTGATCAGGATGTCGATCGGCCCCACCTCGGTCTCGGCATGCGCGACCGCAGACTTGATCGATGCGGTGTCGGTCACGTCCAGCGCCACCACATGGGCGTCGCCGCCCTCGGCCTCGATGTGGGCACGCAAGGCCATCAGGCGGTCGGTGCGGCGGCTGGCGAGCACCACGGCAGCGCCCGCGCGGCTCAGGGTTTTGGCGAACTGCGCCCCCAGACCACTGGAAGCGCCCGTGATGAGGGCGACACGGCCCGACAGGTCAAGCTGGTAAGACACGGGATAATCTCCAGACGATTCAAATTAGCACGATCGTTCGATTTTCGGGCACAAGGGCATAAAATGCGGTCCGCCCGAAGACACCCGCCACAGCCGTGGCGGCGATCCGAAAACCATTATCTGTGAGACCCCCGATGAGCCCAGACGAGATACTCGCGCAATACGGCCCGCGAGAAGCGATGGAATACGACGTGGTGGTGATCGGTGGCGGCCCGGCGGGGCTGTCCACCGCGATCCGCCTGAAGCAACTGGCCGCCGACAAGGGCAGCGAGATCAACGTCTGCGTGCTGGAAAAAGGCTCCGAGCCGGGCGCGCACATTCTCTCGGGCGCGGTGATGGACCCCAAGGCGCTCACCGAGCTGCTCCCCAACTGGAAGGAGTTGGGCGCGCCACTGAACCAGCCCGTGACGGGCGACGATGTCCTGTTTCTTTCCGAGACGGGCCACAAGCGCACGCCCGACGCGCTGGTGCCGCGCAACTTCCACAACGAAGGCAACTACGTCATCAGCCTGGGCGCGGTCACCCAATGGCTGGGCCAGCAGGCCGAGGCCCTGGGCGTGGAGATCTTTCCCGGCTTTGCCGCTGCCGAGGTGCTCTACCACGACGACGGCTCGGTCAAGGGCGTGGCCACCGGCAACCTGGGCGTGGGCAAGGACGGCGAGCCGACCGAGAACTTCCAGATCGGCATGGAGCTGCACGCCAAGTACACGGTGTTCGCCGAGGGCGCGCGTGGCCACCTGGGCAAACAGCTCATCGCCAAATTCAAGCTCGACGAGGGCAAGGACCCGCAAAGCTACGCCATCGGCATCAAGGAGCTGTGGGAGATCCCGGCCGAGAAGGCCAAGCCGGGCCTGGTCGTGCACACCGCGGGCTGGCCGATGGACAGCGAGACCTACGGTGGCGGCTTCCTGTACCACCTCGAAGGCAACAAGGTCACGCTGGGCTTCGTGACCGGGCTGGATTACCAAAACCCCTGGCTCTCCCCGTTCGAGGAGATGCAGCGCTGGAAGACCCACCCGGCCATCAAGGCACACATCGAAGGCGGCAAGCGCCTGGGCTATGGCGCCCGCGCCATCACCGCCGGCGGTCTGCTGAGTCTGCCCAAGACGGTGTTCCCGGGCGGCGCGCTGGTCGGCTGCGATGCGGGCTTTTTGAACGCCGCGCGCATCAAGGGCAGCCACGCAGCGATCAAGAGCGGCATGCTGTGCGCCGAGGCGGCCTTCGAAGCGGTGACGGCGGGTCGCACCAGCGACGAGCTGGCGGCCTACCCCAACGCCTTCGAGCAAAGCTGGCTGCACACCGAATTGCACCAGTCGCGCAACTTCAAGCAGTGGTTCAAGAAGGGCAGCACGGTTGGCGCGCTGATGACCGGGATCGAGCAGTGGTTCCTGCCCAAGATCGGTGTGAGCACGCCGCCCTGGACGATCCACCGCACGCAGGCCGATCACCTGTACCTGAAGCCGGCGGCCGAGTGCCCGAAGATCGAGTATCCCAAGCCCGATGGGCAGCTCACCTTCGACCGGCTCTCCAGCGTGTTCGTCTCCAACACCAACCACGAGGAGAACCAGCCGGCGCACCTGACGCTCAAGGACGCCAGCGTGCCGGTCAAGGTCAACCTGGCGAAGTTCGGCGGCCCCGAGAGCCGCTACTGCCCGGCCGGGGTGTACGAGTTCGTCAACAAGGACGGCGCCGACCAGTTGGTGATCAACGCGCAGAACTGCGTGCACTGCAAGACCTGCGACATCAAGGACCCCACGCAGAACATCGTCTGGGTCACCCCCGAGGGCGGTGGCGGGCCCAACTACGCCGGCATGTGACGGCGGCGGCCGGCAACCACCGGCCGCTCCCATTTCCCGGCAGACGGGCGGCCTGGCCGCCCGTTTTTCATGGGCGCGTCAGCCGCCCGCCAGATGCCCCTGCAGCGACCGCCCCAGATCGGCCTGCAGCGCGGCCCAGTCCACACGGGCACCTTGCGTGAGCAGGGCCTGCACCACCGCACCGTAGGTCAGCACGTGCACCGCCCGCCCCAGGCGCAGGCAGCCGGCCGGATCGGGCGCGTCGCCCGCCTGCCCCACCGCCGCAACCCAGGCCTCGACGTAGCGGCGGTAGTTCTTGCGGTAGGCCTCCGGCGGCGATATCTGGCGCTCCAACTGGTACAGCGCGGCCCAGGCCCGGGCATCGGACCGGATCGCCGCGATCTGCCGCGCCACCAGTGCTGGCACCAGTTGCCCCAGCGGCAGCCCCTGCAAAACCTCCGCCTGGGTCACCAGGTCCCGCGCCAGCGCCTGCACCTTGCGATGGATGGTGAGCGCGGCCAGCGCCTGCTTGTCGCTCACGTAGTCGTAGAAGGTGCCGATGCCCACCCCCGCCACCCCCGCGAGTTCGCGCACCGTCATGGCCGCGTAGCCCTGGTCCAGCAAAACCCGAACAAAGGCCTCCTGCAAAGCCTGCGAACTGGCCTGCGCACGCGACTGCCGGGGGCGCCGCCGCAAGGCAGACTCGCCTGCCGCGAAGGCCGCCACCGGCGCACGGGAAATCCGAACACGTGTTGCCGCCATCGTTCCTACACTTTGTCTTGCCCTGGACACACACCAACAAAGGAGACATTAGCATGGGCTGGACCACCCACGAGGTCAGCAACCAGTTCGACGAACTGCGCGGCTACAACCTCTACACCACCGACAACGCCTTGCAGGCCGCCGTTTCGCGCCACGGCGGAGCCGACGCCCACGACCGCCTGGCCGCCTATGGCGAGCTGATGGGCACGGCCGAGAGCTACGAGCTGGCCGACCTCGCCAACCGCCACACCCCCGAGTTGCGGACCTTCGACGCCCGCGGGCGCCGCATCGACCAGGTGGACTTCCATCCCGCATGGCACGAACTGCTGGGCCGTTACCGGGGTGCGGGCCTGATCTCCAGCCCCTTCCGCGAGACCCACGCGGGCCGCTGGGCGGCCTGGGCCGCCGGCTTCTACCTGCACGCCCAGATCGAAGCCGGCACGTTGTGCCCCTCGACGATGACGCTGGGCGCCATTCCCCTGCTGCAGCGCGAACCCGCGCTCTGGGAACAGACCGGAAGCCGGCTCTTCAGCGACCGCTACGATCCGCGCGATCTGCCCATTGCCCAGAAAAGCGCGATTTATCTGGGCATGGGCATGACCGAAAAACAGGGCGGCTCGGACGTGCGGGCCAACCAGACCACCGCCACCCCCATCGGCGCGGGCGGGCGCGGTGGCGAGTACCTGCTGCGCGGTCACAAGTGGTTCTTCTCGGCCCCCATGTGCGACGCCCATCTGGTGGTGGCGCGCACCCCCGAGGACGGCCTGGCCTGCTTCTTCGTGCCACGCTGGCGGCCCGATGGCAGCAAGAACGCGATCCACATCCAGCGCCTGAAGAACAAGGTCGGCAACAAGAGCAATTCCAGCAGCGAAGTGGAGTTCCACGATGCCTGGGGCGTGCTGATGGGCGAGGCCGGACGCGGCATACCCACCATCATCGAGATGGCCACCTACACGCGGCTGACCTGCGTGCTGGGCAGCGCGGCCATGATCCGCCAGGCGCTGGCCCAGGGCATTGCCTACACGCGCCAGCGCCGGGCCTTCGGCAACACCCTGGCCAACCAGCCGCTGATGCGCGCCGTGCTGGCCGACATGGCGCTGGAGAGTGAAGGCGCGCTGGCACTGGCCATGCACCTGGCCGAAGCCTACGAACACGACACGCCCGAAGCCCGCGCCTGGCACCGCCTGATGACGCCGGCCGCGAAATTCTGGGTCTGCAAGCGCGCCGTTGAACTCACCGGCGAAGCCATGGAAGTCTTCGGTGGCAACGGCTATGTGGAGGACGGCATCATGGGCCGGCTGTTCCGCGAAGCGCCGGTCAACTCGATCTGGGAGGGCTCGGGCAACGTGATGTGCCTGGACGTGATGCGCGGCATCGCACGCCAGCCCGAACACGCGCAGGTGCTGATGGCCGACCTCATGCGCCGGGCCGGCGACGACCGGGCGCTGACCGGCGAAGCGCTCGACCTCAGCCGCCTGCTGGAGCGGCCACCGGGCGAATTCGAAGGCATCGGCCGCCAGTTCACCGCCCGCCTGTGCGTGCTGGCCCAGGCCTGCCTGCTGCGCGAGAGCGCCCCCACGGCGGTGGCCGATGCTTTCATCGCCACCCGCCTGGGCACGCACTGGGGCGCCGTCACCGGCCTGGTCGATCCGTCCAGGCTGGACGTCGACGCCCTGCTCCAGCGCGCCCTGCCCGCCTGAGGACCGGACCGGCCGGACCGCCTGCGCGCGGCCGGCTCAGCCCCACTGCAGGCAGCGCATGCTCAGCGTGCCCGAGTGGAAACCTTCGTAAACGTGCTGCAGCGGCTCGCGCGGATCGGAAGCTCCCAGCGCATACAGGAACGGCCAGTAGTGATCGGGCGTGGGCACCGCCATCGCGGCCGACGCGCCCATGGCCGCGGGATTCAGCAGGCGCTGTTCGGTGCGGAAGCTGCGCTCGTTCAGCGCCGCCTTCACCGCCTCATCGAAGCCCTGGGCCCAGTCGGTCAGGCCGCGCGCACTGGGCTCGGCCCCGCGCACGGTCGCGCGCAGGTTGTGTACGATGTTGCCGCTGCCCACGATGAGCACGCCCTGGTCGCGCAGCGCCGCCAGTTCGCGCCCGATCCCGTGGTGGAAGCCGCCGGCCGCGGCGTAATCGATCGACAGCTGAAACGTGGGGATGTCGGCCTGCGGGTACAGGTGGCGCAGCACCGTCCAGGTGCCGTGGTCCAGCCCCCAGTCGTCGCTGCCCTGGACCTTGCGCGCCTTGACGATGGCCTGCAGTTCGCGCGCCAGGTCGGGCGCACCGGCCGCCGGGTACTGGATCTCGTACAGCGCCTTCGGAAACCCGCCGAAATCGTGGATGGTGCGCGGCCGGGCCTGCACATCCACCAGGCTCTGCCCAGGCGTCAGCCAGTGCGCGGAAACCGACAGGATGGCCGTCGGCCTGGGCAGCCGTCGCCCCCAGGCGGTGAGGCTGCGCGTGAAAGCGTTGTCGGCCACCGCATTCATGGGGCTGCCGTGGCCGATGAAGATCACGGGCATGCGGGTCGTGGCGGGAGCGGCGGCGGTATCGCGCAGCGACCCGGTCACCGCGGCGATGCTGGAAAAGGCTTGCAGGAGCTGGCGGCGACGGACGTTCATGGGGGACGGGAATGTCAGGGAATGGGGATGCGACCCGCCAGGCCGGGCAAGGTTCCATTGTCGCCGGCCCCGCCTTTTTCACACCGTGGTCACGAAGCCCCGGCACAGTGCGGCGGGTTCGTTGGGAACCGCCATGCTGACCAAAACCGACCAAGGACGCGCCGAACTGCGCCCGGGCCACCGCAGCCTGGGGCAACGCGAGCGCGCTGTGCTGCTGCTCGCCGACGGGCGCGTGAGCGAATCGCGCCTGGCCGCGCTGTTCGAGGGCGAGGGCCGCGAACTGGTTGATCGCCTGGTCACCCAGGGCTACCTGTGCCGCACCCAGCCAGCGCCACCGCCCCCCGCTGCTGCGCGCCCCACGGCGCAGCACGGGGAGTCGTTCGCAGGCACCCGCTCGCTGGCCACCGCGCGCATGTATCTCTTCGACCTCAGCGACCGGCTGTTCGCCCCGCGCGACCGCAACCTTGCCGACCGCTACCGCGCGGCGCTGCGCGAAGCGCGGGACGCCCACGCCATGCTGGCCGTGGGCCGGGAGCTGATCGCCGACGTGGAGACGCTGGCCGGCGCCCAGCGCGCCGCCGGCATCCGCGAACGGCTGGAGCGCCTGTTGCCGCCGGAGATCACCGACATCCCGGCCTGAAGGCGGTGCGATTCCGTTACACTGCGGCCCCATCAGGAGAGCGCTCCCTTTTCGGGAGCCGCCGAAGGCGCAGGCGACCGGCAAACCGGTTCTGAACGCTCAGGCAAAAGGACTGATGACCATCGCCCTGGCGGCGATGTCCCTCACTGGAGAGAGGCGCCCTGCGGCGCCCACCGAAGGAGCAAGCGCGGCATCGCCCGGGCGAATCTCTCAGGTAAAGCGGACAGTGGGGCAGCGCACGGATGAACCGTGCCGTTCCGTCACCCCCAGGGGCTGGCGGCCTGCCCTGCCCTTTGCGAGACCTGCCGTGACCGACCCGACCCTGCTCCAGACCCCGCTGCACGCACTGCACCTCGAACTCGGTGCGCGCATGGTGCCCTTCGCCGGCTACGCCATGCCGGTGCAATACCCCGAAGGCCTGATGGCCGAGCACCACCACACGCGCCGCGCGGCGGGCCTGTTCGACGTCTCGCACATGGGCCAGTTGCTGCTGTCCGGTCCCGATGCGGCGGCCGCCTTCGAGAGCCTGATGCCGGTGGACGTGATCGGCCTGGGGGTGAACAAACAGCGCTACGGCCTGCTGCTCAACGACTCGGGCGGCATCATCGACGACCTGATGTTCGTCAACCGCGGGACGGACCTTTTCGTGATCGTCAACGGCGCCTGCAAACACGGCGATCTGGCGCACATCCGGGCCTGCATCGGCAGCCTGTGCCACATCGACGCCCAGTTCGACCGCGCCCTGCTCGCCCTGCAGGGGCCGGCAGCGGTGACGGCCCTGCAGCGCCTGCTGCCCGGCGTGGAGAAGCTGGTGTTCATGACCGGCATGGCCGCCACCTGGAACGGCGCCGACTTGTACGTCACCCGCAGCGGGTACACCGGCGAAGACGGTTTCGAGATCTCGCTGCCCGCCGCCAGCGCCGACGCTTTTTCCCGCGCCCTGCTGGCGCAGCCGGAGGTCAAGCCGGTCGGGCTGGGGGCCCGCAATTCGCTGCGCCTGGAAGCCGGCCTGTGCCTGCATGGCAACGACATCGACACCACCACCACCCCCGTGGAAGCGGCGCTGAACTGGGCGATGCAGAAGATCCGCCGCACCGGCGGCGAGCGCGCCGGCGGCTTCCCGGGCGCCGACGTCGTGCTCGCCCAGTTGGATGGCAGCCGCGCCTTGACCCGCAAGCGCGTCGGCCTAATTGCGCTGGAGCGCGTACCGGTGCGCGAGCACGTCGAGCTGCAAAGCCTGGACGGCCAGAAGATTGGCGAAGTCACCAGCGGCCTGCTCGGCCCCAGTGCCGACAAGCCGGTCGCCATGGGCTACGTCTCCCCCGAACACGCCGAGATAGGCACGCGTCTGCATGCCATCGTGCGCGGCAAGGCCGTGCCGATGGAAGTCGCCCCCATGCCGTTTGTGGCCAACCGCTATCACCGCGGCTGAACGGCTTCCCGCCAACCCGATAAGCTGCTGTCCACCTCAACCTTTTTCACCGGAGCCTTTTCCATGACCACCAAGTACACCGAAGACCACGAATGGATCACCGTTGAGGGGGGCATCGCCACCATCGGCATCACCCCCCATGCGCAAGACGCGCTGGGCGACGTGGTGTTCGTCGACCTGCCCGAAGTGGGCAAGCTCTTTGCCCAGAAGGACGTGGCCGGCGTGGTCGAGTCCGTGAAGGCCGCGGCCGACGTCTACATGCCCGTCAGCGGCGAGATCACCGAGGTGAACGAGGCCCTGCGCGACGATCCGTCGCTGGCCAACAGCGACCCGCTGGGCGCCGGCTGGTTCTTCAAGGTCAAGCTCAGCGATGCGGCCCAGGTCGACGCGCTGCTGGATGCCACCGCCTACGACGCCTTCACGCAACAAGGCTGATTTTCCGGCGCGTTGCGCCCGCCCCGCCACCGATTCCGTCTGCCAGGTGCCCCCATGCTGATGCCGTCCGTCAAACCCCTGGGTGAACTCGAAAACGCCAGCGAGTTCATCGCCCGCCACATCGGCATCAGCGAAGCCGATGAAGCCCACATGCTGTCGGTCATCGGCGAGGCCTCGCGCCGCGCCCTGATCGACTCCATCGTGCCACGCAGCATCGCACGCAGCGTCGGCATGGACCTGCCGCCCGCGACCACCGAAGCCGCGGCGCTGGCCGAGCTCAAGGCCATCGCGGCCAAGAACAAGGTCTTCAAAAGCTTCATTGGCCAGGGCTATTACGGCACGCACACGCCGGGCGTCATCCTGCGCAACATCCTCGAAAACCCCGCCTGGTACACCGCCTACACGCCCTACCAGGCCGAGATTTCGCAGGGCCGCATGGAGGCACTGGTCAACTTCCAGACCATGGTGACCGACCTCACCGGCATGGCGATCGCCAACGCGTCCATGCTCGACGAGGCCACCGCCGCCGCCGAGGCCATGACCCTGGCCAAGCGCTCGGTCAAGGCCAAGGGCAACGTCATCGTGGTGGCCGGCGACGCGCACCCGCAGACCATCGAGGTCATCCAGACCCGCGCCAAGCCGCTGGGCCTGACCGTGAAGCTGGCGAACTCGGCTCCCGAGTGGGCTGAAGCCCTGAAGGGCGACGACTACTTCGCCGTGCTGGCGCAGTACCCGTCCACCAGCGGCCGCATCGATGACCTGCGCGCCGAGGTGCAGACCGTGCACGGCAAGCAGGCCGCCTTCATCGTGGCCGCCGACCTGCTGGCCCTGACCCTGCTGGTGCCGCCGGGCGAGTTCGACGCCGACATCGTGGTCGGCACCACGCAGCGCTTCGGCATGCCCATGGGCGCGGGCGGCCCGCACGCCGCCTACATGGCCTGTCGCGACGAGTACAAGCGCTCGCTACCGGGACGCCTGGTGGGCGTGAGCGTGGACACCCACGGCAACCCGGCCTACCGCCTGGCGCTGCAGACGCGCGAACAGCACATCCGCCGCGAAAAGGCCACCTCCAACATCTGCACGGCGCAGGTGCTGCCGGCCGTCGTGGCCAGCATGTACGCCGTGTACCACGGCCCGCAGGGCCTCAAGCGCATCGCCCAGCGCGTGGCCGCCTACACCGCGGTGCTGGCCGCCGGCCTGCAGCAGCTGGGCTGCAACCTGACCAGCACCTCCGCCTTCGACACACTCACCGTCAAAGCGGCCGACGCCGCTCAAGCCCAGAGCTTCGTTGCAAAGGCGCTGTCCAAGGGCACCAACCTCAAGCTGTCGTGGGGCCAGTACGTCAGCCTGTCGCTCGACGAAACCACCACGCGCGAGGACATCGCCCTGCTGTGGTCGGTGTTCGCCGCCGAAGGCCAGGCCTTGCCGACCTTCGACGCGTTCGAGAAAGGCGTGGAGCCGCTGATCCCGGCCGAGCTGCGCCGCACCAGCGCCTTCCTCACGCACCCGGTGTTCAACAGCCACCACAGCGAGACCGGCATGCTGCGCTACATCCGCGCGCTGTCCGACAAGGACCTGGCGCTGGACCGCAGCATGATCCCGCTGGGCTCCTGCACCATGAAGCTCAACGCCACCAGCGAGATGATCCCCATCACCTGGCCAGAGTTTGCGGGCGTGCACCCCTTCGCCCCGGCCGACCAGCTGCAGGGCTACAAAGAACTGGACGAACAGCTGCGTGCCTGGCTGTGCCAGGCCACGGGTTACGCCGGCATCAGCCTGCAGCCCAACGCCGGCTCGCAGGGCGAATACGCCGGCCTGCTGGCGATCCAGGCCTTCCACGCCTCGCGCGGCGAGAGCCACCGCACCATCTGCCTGATCCCCTCATCCGCCCACGGCACCAACCCCGCGTCGGCCCAGATGGCGGGCCTGCAAGTGGTGGTGACCAAGTGCGACGAGAACGGCAACGTCGACATGGCCGACCTCCAGGCCAAGTGCGAGCAGCACAGCGACAAGCTGGCGGCGGTGATGATCACCTACCCGTCGACCCACGGCGTGTTCGAGACCACGGTCAAGGAACTCTGTGCTCTGGTGCACCAGCACGGCGGCCGCGTGTACGTGGACGGCGCCAACATGAACGCCTTGGTCGGCGTGGCCGCGCCGGGCGAATTCGGCGGGGACGTCAGCCACCTGAACCTGCACAAGACCTTCTGCATCCCGCACGGCGGTGGCGGCCCGGGCGTCGGCCCGGTCTGCGTGGTGAAAGACCTGGTGCCCTTCCTGCCCGGTCACGCCACCGGCGGCGTGCAGAGCGGCGTCGGGGCTGTCAGCGCGGCGCCCCTTGGCAACGCGGCGGTACTGCCCATCAGCTGGATGTACATCCGCATGATGGGGGCCAACGGCCTGCAACACGCCACCGAAGCGGCCATCCTGAGCGCCAACTACATCAGCAAGCGCCTCAAGGACCACTACCCCACGCTCTACGCCAGTGCCAATGGGCACGTGGCACACGAATGCATTCTGGACCTGAGGCAACTGAAGGAAACCAGCGGCGTGATGGCCGAAGACGTGGCCAAACGCCTGATGGACTACGGCTTCCACGCGCCCACGCTGAGCTTCCCGGTGGCCAACACGCTGATGGTCGAGCCGACCGAGAGCGAGACGCTGGAAGAGCTGGACCGCTTCATCGACGCCATGATCGCCATCCGCGACGAGATCCGCCGCATCGAAAAGGGCGAATGGCCGCAGGACGACAACCCGCTGAAAAACGCCCCGCACACGGCAGCCAGCGTGC
The DNA here is from genome assembly GCF_030160815.1 of Hydrogenophaga electricum. NCBI lineage: Bacteria > Pseudomonadati > Pseudomonadota > Betaproteobacteria > Burkholderiales > Comamonadaceae > Hydrogenophaga > Hydrogenophaga electricum. The sequence continues at coordinate 16,465 of NZ_BSPB01000039.1, forward strand.
TCGCGAGCGGATGGGCCCACCCCTACCCGCGCGAGCTGGCGGCGGCGTCCCAGAGCCCCGCAGTCAACACCAAATACTGGCCCTCGGTGGGGCGCGTCGACAACGTCTACGGCGACCGCAACCTGTTCTGCAGCTGCGTGCCCATCGCCGAGCTGGCCTGACTCAGGACCCGGTGCCTGGCACCGGGCCGGACGCCGCCACCAGGTGGGCCGACAGCAGCGCCCGCAGCCGCAGCGGGCGCACCGGCTTGCGCATCACGAGGAATTCCTCGCGCGCCATCTGGACACGCTGCTCGTCCTCCCCCGTGATCAGCACCGCCAGCTTCAGCGCTGGCTGCAGAGCCCGGGCCTGGCGCAGCACCTCGACGCCGTCCGGCTCGCCCGGGAGCCGCCAGTCGCACAGCACCGCGTCAAAAGGATCGCGCCGCAGCCATTCCAGCGCCGGCGCCGCCGAGGTGGTCGCCTGCACCGACAGCCCCCAGTTGCCCAGCAGCTGGACCAGCGCATCGCGCACGGCCGCGTTGTCTTCCACCACCAGCACCCGCCCGCGCAACTCGGTGCCCGTGAGCAGCGCCGGCGAGACCATGGGTGCCACCGGCGGCTCGCTGCGCGGCACCTGCAGGGCAAAGACCGATCCGCGACCGGGGCGGGAGCGCAGCGTCACTGGCGTGCCCAGCAGCGCCGCGATGCGGCGCACGGTGGGCAGACCCAGACCGTTGCCGAGCGTGGGGTCGCGCTCGGGGTTGTGCAGCTGCACGAACTCTTCAAAGATGATCTCCCACGACTCGGCAGGAATCCCCACCCCGGTGTCGATCACGGCGATTTGCCAGGCGTCGCCCCGGGGCCGCAGGGCCAGCAACACCCCGCCGCGTTCGGTGTAGCGAATGGCGTTGCTCAGCAGGTTGGAGATCATGCGTTCCAGCAGCACCGGGTCCCCCAGCCCCCAGGCGGGCGTCGTGCGCAGGCGCAGACGCAGGCCCTTGCGGCGGGCCGCCTCCTCGTACATCCGCACCATGCGTTCGAGCAGCCCGGCCAGGTTCACGGGCTCCGGCACCGGCGTGATCTTGCCGGCGTCCAGGCGCGAGATGTCCATCACACTTTCCAGCAAGCGGTCCAGGGCCTCCAGGCACTGGCCCATGCTGGCCACGGCCTGCGGGTGGGGTTTGCCGGACGCAATGACCGACAGGTACAGGCCGATGGCCTGCAGGGGCTGGCGCAGGTCGTGGCTGGCCGCGGCAAAGAACCGGGTCTTGGCCGCGTTGGCCTCGTGCAAGGCGGCCGCCTGCTCGCGCAACTCCTGCACCAGGGCGCTGTTCTCGTGCCGCAGTTCGATCAGGTGGCGCAGGGTGCGCGCGTGCTGGCGACCGTAATAGAGCAGGTAGGCCAGCAGCAACAGCATGCCCAGGCCCAGAAAGCGCACGTCGGTCACCGGCTCCCAGAGCGCCCGCAGCGCGAACGGGCCGATCAGCAGCGGCAGAAAGAGCCAGGACACCCGCGGGTGGTGGGCGTGCGCGCCGATGCTGCCGGCTGCGGTGCCCCCGAGCACGAGCGCCCAGGCAAACAGCACGGACACGTGCGACGGGTCGAAAAACAGCACCGACGATGCGCCCCAGTACACAGCCAGCAGCGTCGCGTCGACCAGGGTGCGGAAGGCCTTGCGCTGGGCATCCATTGGCGCGGCGACAGCACCGTAACGCCAGCGCCTCACACTGCCCGCGATCAGGCGCCAGGTGTGCACCAGCAGCAGCCCGGCCAGCCAGGCGAGCAGCCCCGGCCAGGGCCGGTGCTGGGCCATCACCACCACCAGCAGGGTGGCGGCCACGAGGTTGGTGACGATGGAGCCACGCAGCGCGCGCGACAGGCTGCGGATACTGTCCTCGAAGACCAGCCGCTGGTCTGCGGGGTTTTCAGAAGGCATCGTCGGCGGCCGAGCGGACCATCATCACCGCCTGCAGGCGGTTGGCGGCCCCCATCTTGGCGAAGATGGCGTCAAGATGGTTCTTCACCGTGGCCGGCGAGATGCCCATCTGCTGGGCAATCACCTTGTTGCTGGCCCCGGTGGCCAGCAGCCGCAACACGGCCATCTGGCGGGCCGTGAGGCCGAAGGGACCGCAGGCGCCCAGGCCGTTGTGGTGCACCGCTTCGGTCAGGTCGAAAACAGTTTCCCCCCGGGCCAGGCGCTCCAGCGCGGTGATCAGGGCATCGATTTCGAGCGATTTGGGCAGGTAGGCCACCAGCCCCGCCTCGCGGGCGCGCACCGGCAGGCTGTTGTCTTCGGCGCCCGACATCAGGCCCACCGCGATGTGCGCGTGGCGCCGCCGCAGGGCCTGGGCCGCGCTCAGCCCGTCTTCGCCGGGCATGCGGTAGTCGAGCAGCACCAGGTCGAAGGCTTCGGCTTCGCGGACCAGCAAGGCGTCGGCCTCTTCGGCCGAGGCCACGGCCTGCACCCGCAGGCCGGGCGCGCTGGTGCGCAGCGCCATGGTCAGCCCATCGCGCAGCAGGGGGTGGTCGTCCACCAGCAGCAGGCCGAAATCATCGAGCCTGTCCACGTCGTCTCTGTCCTTTTCAGCCATGGCGACGAAGAATAGCGCAGCCCATTCCCGAAGGCGATAGGCCGATCGGTCCCCCGCCTGCCCTGGGCACCCTTGCGTGCGCACACCTTGGGCCGTTCGGCCTATGGACGCCCCTGCCAGCGGCGACGACACTGGCGCGGCCCTGGCGAAGGCGCTCGAACCGCCTTCGCGAACCCTGCCCCGCACCCTGGCGCCGGCAGTCTGCCCGGCCCTTTTCACAGAGTTGCATCATGAACACGGCATCATCCCCCGCTCTCGCCCCCTCGCTGCTCCAACGGGTGCAGGCCATCCTGCTGCGTCCGCGCGAGACCTGGTCCGACATCGCGGTCGAGGACGGCGACATCGCCCGCATCTACAAGGGCTACCTGATCTACCTGGCCGCCATTCCCGCCGTGGCGGGCTTCATCGGCCAGAGCCTGGTCGGCATCGGTGCGTTCGGCTTCTCGGTGCGCATTCCCATCGTCCAGGGTCTGGTGAGCATGGTGGTGGGCTATGCGCTGTCGCTGGCGATGGTCTATGTACTGGCCCTCATCGCCAACGCCCTGGCCCCGAAGTTCCAGGGCCAGCAGAACCTGCCGTCGGCCTTCAAGCTGGTCGCCTATGGCGCCACGGCCGGCATGGTGGGCGGCATCTTCTCGGCCGTGCCGTCGATGTCCATGCTCGGCCTGCTGGCCGCGCTGTATTCCATCTACCTGATCTACACCGGCATTCCGGTGCTGATGCAGGCGCCGCAGGACAAGGCCATCGGCTACACGGTGGCACTGGTGGTCTGCGGCATCGTGGCCGGCATCCTGATCGGCCTGCTGACTTCGCTGGTCACGCCGGGGGGCATTGGCGGGACGGGCCCCCGCGGTCCCGTCATCGGCAGCGCCTCGCCAGGCGTGAGCATCACCGTTCCAGGCACCGACATCAAGATCGACACCAGCCGCATCGAAGCCGCCAGCCGCGAGATGGAAAAAGCCCAGGCCAGCGGCGACAGCCAGGCCGCCGGCAAGGCGCTGGGTGACATGATGGGTGCGGCCCTCGGTGGCCAGGGTGGTGCGCCCTTCCCGCCCGAAACGCTGCGCGGCTTCGTGCCCGACAAGCTGGCCGGCATGACGCGCTCGCGCATCGAAGCGCGCTCGGACAGCGCCATGGGCATCCAGGTCAGCAGCGTCAGCGCGCAATACACCGCCGACAACCAGGAACTGGAAATTGAAGTGCAGGACGTCGGGGCCGTGCCCGCGCTCGCGATGGCCATGACCGCCTGGTCGCGCACCACCATGGAAAGCGAAACCGACGGGGAAGTCGAACGGGTCTACCGGCGCGGCGATATCGCCATCAAGGAGCGCTACCAGAAGGACGGCAGCGCCTCCGATGTAGCCCTGCTGCTGCCCAACGGGGTGATGCTGCAGGCCAACGGCAGCCTGCCGGTCCAGCAACTGCACGAAGCCCTTTCGACCCTGGGGCTGGACCAGCTCGCCCGCCTCAAGCGGCCGTCCTGACACGGGATCGTCAGTGGCCTGCCAGCGCGCCGCTGCGATCCAACAACGCATGAAGATGCCCCGCTGTCCAGCAAGGAACACATGACATCCCTGCAAACCCTCATCGGCATGGTCGCGGCACTGGCCGCTCTGAGCGCCGCCGCCCAGTCCGCCAACGTCCCCGTCACCTTCGTCGGCACAGCCGGCACGGGCACCATGGCCACCTGCGAACTGAGCGTCAAAGCCCAGAACAAGATGGACCGCAAGCTCCTGGCGCTGGTGGTGGAATACCAGGCACTGGATGCCGCCAGCGGCAAACCGCTCGCGGGTGGCCTGAATTCGGCCACGGTCGGTGGGCTCGCCCCAGGTGGAAACACCGAGCAGCCCGTGGGCACGGCCCACGCGGCCTGCGAACGCGTGCGCCTGCAAGTCACGAAGACCCAGTGCGTGACCCGGGGTTGTCAGCCCGGCTTTGCCCAGCAGGGCCTGGCCGGCCTGCAGCCCTGAGCCGTGCGCATCCCCGCATCCGCCCTGGCCGGCTGGCTGATCGGAAGCGCCCTCTGCGGCGGGCCCGCGGCCGCGGAGCCGGCGTCGACCATGCAGTCGGCGCAGGAACGTGCCCAAGAGCGCCCCGTGGGGCCGTGGCAGGGCCACTGGCGCATCGTGCGCAACGACCCGCGCATCCGCACCCGCGCCGGCGCCCTGGTGCTGCGCATGCAGGTCATCCAGGACATCGGCAGCCCCATCGCCGAAGTCGACTGGGTCACCGACCGCGCCATCTGCGAAGACCCCATGGCCGCCCCCTGTGAATGGGTCGGCCAGAGCGGGCGCCAGACCGCCCTGGTGGTCGGAACCCGGCTGGTGATGGCCCTGCCGCTGTCGGCCGACGCGTCGGACCCCCACTGGATCCTGCTCGAGCGCCCAATGGCTGGCGCGCCCGGGCGGTTGTGGGCCCGTTTCGGATCGCAGCGCGACACCCTGGAGCTGCAACCCGGCGGGCGCTGACCCGCTGCGGGGGGGGGACACATGGGCTAAGCTCGGGGACCGCCCCACTTTGCTGTCCCCATGACCACGCGCTTTCGCGTGCTGAGCCTCATCCCGCCGATGACGCAGCTCAACACGCCCTACCCGTCCACCGCCTATCTCACCGGCTTCCTGCGCGCACGCGGCATCGACGCGGTGCAGGAAGACCTGGCGCTGGCGCTGGTGCTCAAGCTGTTCACGCCCGCCGGGCTGGAAGCGCTACGGGGCCGGGCACTGGCCTTGCCCGAGGCGCAGCGCCCGGCCAGCGTGCACAGCTTCCTCGACCAGTTCGACGCCTACCGTGCCACCATCGGCCCGGTCATCGCCTACCTGCAGGGGCGGGACTCGACCCTGGCCTACCGCATCGCCGCCCGCGGCCTGCTGCCTGAGGGCCCGCGTTTTTCGGCGCTGGAGAACTACCAAAACATGGACGATGGCGACGACAGCGGCGACCCGCTGGGCTGGGCCTTCGGCGCCCTGGGCGTGCAGGACAAGGCGCGCCACCTGGGCACCCTGTACCTCAACGACCTGGCCGACGTGATCCGCGACGCGGCCGACGAACGCTTCGAGTTCGTGCGCTACGCCGAATCGCTGGCCAGCAGCCAGCCCAGCTTCGACCCGCTGGCCGCCGCGCTGGCCGCGCCGCCCACCCTGGTCGACCAGTTGCTGCAGGGCCTGGCCCTGGCCGCGATCCATCGGCACCAGCCCGCGCTGGTGCTGCTCTCGGTACCCTTTCCCGGCGCCATGTACGCGGCGCTGCGTATCGCCCAGAGCATCAAGGCCCAGAACCCGCACATCCGCATCGGCCTGGGCGGGGGTTTCGTGAACACCGAACTGCGCGAGCTGAAAGACCCGCGCGTGTTCGACTTCGTCGACTACGTGACGCTGGACGCGGGCGAACGGCCCGTACTCTCGCTGATCGAGCACTTGCGTGGCGAACGCGGCCGCCAGCGCCTGCAGCGCACCTTCCTGCGTGGCGAAGACGGCGCGGTGAAATACGTGAACCTGGCCGAACCCGACATCCCGTTCGAGGACGTCGGCACGCCCACCTGGGACGGGCTGCCGATCGACCGCTACCTGAGCCTGCTGGACATGCTCAACCCCATGCACCGGCTCTGGAGCGACGGGCGCTGGAACAAGCTGACCGTGGCCCACGGCTGCTACTGGAAGAAATGCAGCTTCTGCGACGTGGGCCTGGACTACATCGGTCGCTACGAAACCGCCTCCGCCGCCACGCTGGCCGACCGCATTCAGAAGATCGTCGAGGAAACCGGCCAGACCGGTTTCCACTTCGTCGACGAGGCCGCGCCGCCCAAAGCCCTCAAAGCCCTGGCCGAAGAGCTGATCCGGCGCGACCTGCAGATCAGTTGGTGGGGCAACATCCGCTTCGAAAAGACCTTCACCCCCGAGCTGGCCGAGCTGCTGGCACAAAGCGGCTGCATCGCCATGAGCGGTGGGCTGGAAGTGGCCAGCGATCGCCTGCTCCAGCTGATGAAAAAAGGCGTGAGCGTCGAGCAGGTGGCGCGCGTCACCCGGGGCTTCACCGATGCCGGCATCCTGGTGCACGCCTACCTGATGTACGGCTTTCCCACCCAGACGCTGCAGGACACGGTGGACGCGCTGGAATACGTGCGCCAGCTGTTCGAGAATGGCTGCATCCAGAGCGGCTTCTTCCACCGCTTCAGCTGCACCGTGCATTCACCCGTCGGCCAGAACCCGGCCGACTACGGCATTCAACTGATTCCGCTGCCCGAAGTCAGCTTCGCCAAGAACGACATCGGTTTCGTCGACCCCACGCCCATGCCGTCGGGTGTGGACCACGACGTGCTGGGCCAGGGCCTGCGCAAGGCGATCTACAACTACATGCACGGCCTGTGCGTGGAAGACGACGTGCGCCGCTGGTTCGAGCACCTGCCCTGCCCGGTGCCGCGTCCCACGGTCAAGCGCGGCCGGATTGCCCGCGCGCTGGCGACGGGCTGAGCCCGACCGCCTCCCCGGTTCACTGCATCATCTGGAACCACGCGGTGGTCACGGCCACCTGGTCTTCGTCGCGCGAGGTCGGCGTCGTCGTGCCGTAGGCCATGCGGTCGTCGATGGGCCAGATCTGGCCCGTGGTGACGGCGGTCGAATTGGCGTAGCTGGCATCGCGCAGACGGCCGAAGCGGGCATCGCCGCGGCCATCGATCTGCTGGTCGAGCATGCCGGCCAGCGAATAGGTCACGCTCTTGAGCACCATCACGTTGCGCTGGCGCGAAACATAGGTGCCCACGGTGGCACCGGGCTCGGCCCAGGCCACGTTCTGGAAGCACACCTGCACTTCCTGCGGGTTGCCGTTGCTGTCGAGGTAGGCGTAGCGATCCTGCATGCCTTCGGCGCGGCCTTCAGGCAAGCGGATGCCGGCCGCCAGGAAGGCGTTGATCAGCGTATTGCCACACAGCTCGGTGGTGTTGGCGTTGACCTGGCCCGTGGGCGTGGTGGCGTTGTCGCCCGGCGGATAGCCCACGCCGTTGATGTAGGCCTCATAGGCCAGTTGCCAGCCTTGCACGAAGTCGGTGGACAGGCGCTGGTTGGCCGCGGTGCGCTGCAGGTCGCGCCCCACCGCAGCAGCGCCCAGCAGCAGACCGATGGCCAGCAAGGCGATGGTCAGTTCAAGCAGCGAAAAGCCCTGCTGGCGACGCAGGCCGAAGGCGCGGAGGTTCGTCAGGTTCTGGTGGGTCATGGTAGTTACCTCAAGGCCGAAAGGTGTCAGTAGCCGATGGCATCGCCGATCAGGGCATTGCGATTGATGGAGATGGACAGATCGGTGGCAGCCGTGGTCCGCGTGGCGAAGTCTTCCCAGACGTCCCAGGCCTCGTCACGCGAGGCGATGGCGTCGTACTGGGCATATCCGGCGGCAGCTGCCGCCAGGGCAGCGGTGGCAATGCCGGCGGCCGCCAGACCAATCTGGAACGAACGGGCACCCGCCGACATGGTGGTGTCGGCGGTGGCGGACACCATTTCCTTGGCCGCATCGAGAATGGCCGATGCGGCACTCGCCACCCCGGCCGCCGCGGCAAACACGTCGGCATCGGCGAGCTTCCATGCGACGTACAGCTGGTCGCGGTAGTCGTAGAGCGCACGCTCGAGCACGAAGGCGCTGGTGGCCGCATTGAAGTGCGCGTGCATCGCCGCCGACAGGGCCGCGCCACAGTGCAGTTGAGAGAACAGCTCGGAATGGCTGACCGAGATGACCTGGTCGTCGTAGTTGTTGGTGATCAGCGTGCTCGGCGACTCGAAGGTCGGGCTGGCGTTGGTTGCGGTGCCGTTGGCGCCGTCGAACCGGTTGCCGGTGCCGCTGGCGTTGAGCATGCCGGGCGCCGCGATAACAAAAGCCACCGCCTGCCGGCTGCCCCGTGCGTTCACGCCCAGGTTGCCGGCCGGTGCCACGATGTTGTCGCTGGCCGTGTTCAGCGCCAGGCAGACATCGATAAGGTTGGTCGCAGACCCCACCGGGGTGGCCGGACAAGGCGGCCCATTGCTGGCGTCGCAAGAGCCGGACAACGGATCGCTGAACGACCCCGACTGCGTGGCGCCCAGCAGGTTGGCCGCGCTGGCCACCGGCAAGGGGGGCAGCTGCCCATTGGGCGCGGTGTTGTTCTGCGGCCGCGGGGACGGCGTGGCCACCCGCAACGGGTTCATGCGGTCCTTGAGCACGGCGAGATCGCGGTCCTCGTGCGCGGTGGTGGAGGCCTGGCGGTACACCCCGTAGCGCAGTTGCCCGGCCTCGGGGCGCGGCAAGCCCAGGGTGCGCCAGGGCACATAACCCACCTGCCCGGCGCCACAGTTTTCCGTGCCCAAGGTGTCGAGCGCCGGACACGGCATGCGGAAATTGGCGTGCACGAACCCGATCACCGCTTCGCGCACCTGGACCTGGGTGTCCATCTGGCGGGTGGACACGCGTTGCCGTTCGGACAATTGCCAGAACACGACCGCGCCCAGCAACACGATGCCCAGCGCCAGCAGCGCCACGGAGAGTTCGACCAGGGAGAAACCCCGTTGGAGTCGCTTCATGGGTTCAGCCCCTTTTCATCCAGCGTGATCGCCTGCGCCAGCGTGAGCCGCAGTGTGTCGAAAATGTGCACGGCGTAGTCGTTGGCGGCATCCAGCTTGTCCTCGGCGTCGGCCAGCGCGTCCTGGGCGTCCGACAGCTCCTGTGCCGACATCGCCACGTCGGTGATGGCCAGTGCCATGTTGACGGCCGCCATGGCAATGGTGAAGGCGGTCAGGCCTTCGGTGTTGGCCGCCGAAGCGATGCTGATCGCCGTGCTGGCCGTGGCCAACGCCAGGCCCATGGCCGACATCACGACGCCCGCTTCCGCCGCCTGCAAGGCCGACTCGGCCGAGATGATGTCGTAGGCCCGCAGCGACCAGTACTCCTGCATCACCCGCGTGTTGTCGTAGGCCGCAAAAGCCCCCTGGGCCGCGGCCTGCATCTCGCCCAGGCGCGCCACACATCCCAGACGCATGGAGAGGTCGGCCGGACCGACGGCCAGGCTGATGTCGTCGTAGTTGACGTCCTGCGCACGGCCGGGCAGGTCGAAGCGGAAGCTGGGGTTGGCGCCGACGGCGTTGTTACCGTCGAAGCGGTTGTTCTCCCCGGGGTGCACCACCACAAAGGCGACGGGCAAGGCGGTGGACGCATTGCCGGCGGTCAGCGACCCGGCCACGCCCGGATTGCTGGCATGGCGGCGCAGCACGTTGCACCAGTCCAGGCCGTTGACCACGGTGCGGCGCCCGGTGGCCTGCGTCAGCACCGTCTGCAACTGGTTGCGGGCGGTGGTCACGGCAGCCGGCACGGTCGACAGGTCGGGCGGCAATGTGGGCACGCCCGAGAACGTGCGGTTGAGGTCGGGCGATGCCGCCGCCCATGGGGTCGCCGTGAGGTTCGGCACCTGGGCCAGATTGACACCACCTCCGGTGTTCACGCCGTAGTGCAGCCGGCCAAAGTCGCTGCTCAGGCCCAGCGTGCGCCAGGGCAGAAACACGGCTGTGGCGCTGCCGCAAGCCTCAGTGCCGCCGGTATCGGGTGCCGCGCAGGGCAGCCGGTGGCGCGACAGCACGAAGCCTTCGATCGCGGCCTGCGCTTCGTTGAGCTGGCGCTGGATCTCGGGGCGCGTCATGGGAGCGGTGATGGCCGCCACCCAGCGCCAGACCATGATGCCGACCAGGCCGATGATGACCAGCGCCACCCCCAGTTCCACCAGGGAAAAGCCACGCTGTTTGTGCAGGAAACGCGGCCTCATCGCGTGCCACCCTTTCGGTCAACGTTGATCAGCAATGCCTCGGGAATGTCCGGTGGCATGGGGCCCACGCCGGTGCCCGTGATCGTGCACTCGGGCATGTCCTGGGCAGCATCCTGGGCCTGCGCCAGGTTGGCATTCGCCGTATTCACCCGGTCCACCGCCGCAGGGCGCCGCCCCTGCAAGGCCGTGAGTTCTTTCTGCCGGACGCTGGGCATGACCAGCTTGCTGTCGTCTGCCGGCCACGATACCCCCCAGGTGTTGCCTGTGCCCCCCATCAGATCGGCGATCGCGTTGCGCACGACGCTCGTCCGGTTGGTGACGGGGTAGTCCGTGCCGCTGATGTTGATCGTGGCCGGACAGGTACCCGCGTAATTGGTGCACTGGTAGGTCGTCGTCAGCCCGGTGGTCACGGAGTAAACGCCGTGGTTGAGCAGGCTCGAATAGGCCGACTGGTAGGTGGAGTTCGCGTTGCCCAGGGCGGTATTGGCGTTGTTGTAGTTGGTCTGGGCGGCGCTGATCTGGCCGGCCACGTTGTCGCGCTCGGTCACGGCGCGGTCGCGCTCGGTCACGATTTCGGTGGTGTCGCCCGAGTCGCGGTAGCGGATGAGCAACTCCCGGTCGGCCATCAAGGACAGTTGCTGCAACTGCAGGGCCTGCTTGGTGTCCGGGTTGGTTTCGGCATCGATCTGGGTCTGCAGGTTGTTGATCTGCGTCTGCAAGCTGTTGATCTGCGTGTTCAGCGCCCCCGTGTTCGCCGGTCCGGTCAGGTTGTTGAGAATGTTGTTGTATTTGGTGACCGAAGCGTTCCAGTTGTTGTACTGGTCATTGAGCAAGGTGAGCTGCGATTCGGCGGTATTGAAGTTGGCGTCCGCCGTGTACCAGGCATCCCCCGCATTGATCAGGTTGGTGACCTTGTAATCGATGGATGAAGACGCCTGGCTGGCGCGCACGGTGGCATACAGGCTGTTGATCGAATTGGTTCGTGCCGTGTTGGCGGCACCCAATTGGCCCTGCTTGGTCAGGATGTCCGCATCAAGCTCGGCCAGCGCGTTGGTGGCGTCGGTCACCTCCTGCTGCGCCGCCGCGATGATGTCGTCGGGATTCGGGGTCGGGCCGCAGCTCAGGTCGCTCACGTCGATCTCGTTGTCGGCCAGGGCCAGCGCTTCGCCCGCCTTGACGGCGGCGACGATGTTCAAGGCGATGGACGCGATGTTGGCCGCCATCACCCCGCCGGTCAGCGCAATCGCCGCAGTGTGCTGGGGCGCCGCCGCACAGGCATTCACCGCCAGGCCGAGCGTGGCCGCACACAGCGCCCAAGCCACCGCCGCATTGCCGGCTTCCGAGGCGCCTTCAATGATCAGCGCGGCGGTTTCCACCGCCGTCACACCGGCGCCGATGGAGGCAAAAATGATGGCCTGTTGCGCCGCCTCGATGTTGTCATCGCGCATGTCGGCCACCTGCTCCGACACATCCAGGCCCAGCGCCACCATGTTGATCGAATCGATCAGCGGCTGGCACTGGAAGGCCGATCGCAGGCTGGCAAACGAGCGCTCGAAAACCACGTCGTCGTAGGTGGAGAGCAACGGCGCCTTGGCCGGGTCTTCCACTTCGTTGGCATCCGTCTGGTTGGCGCCGTCGAACAGCGAACCGGTGGTCGTGTTGCCGTGCATGCCCGGGTGCACCAGCGCATAGGCAACGGTGCGCATGGGCGACGAACGCACAGCCGCTCGGCCGCTGGCGTAGGCGGTTTCGACACCGACGGCCAGGCGCTGGCACAGGTCGGCCAGGTTCAGGATGTCGTCGGGGTACGGGTTGGCGTCCCGCATGTTGAAGAAGGTGGCCGCGCCGTCGTCGTATTCCAGCGGGCGCCAGGTGTCGCTGAGCACGGTCAGATCCTGGTCACCACCACCGCGCTGCACCAGGTAACGCAGCCGGCCGATGTCGACGCCCGGATCGGCACCCGCCTGCCGCAGCGACTGCGAAGGCAGCCAGCCTTTCTGGGCACTGGTGCCACAGTCTTCCAGCCCGTCGCCGTCTGCATCCGGACACGGCAGCCGGCGCATGACGGTGGCAAACGTGATGATGGCCTGGTCCGCCTGCGACAGCGCGCGGTGTTCCTGCCGCGAAGTCTCGACGAGCGTGCGTTCGCGCCATTCGAGGTAGCCGACCAGCGACAGACCGCCGAGCACGGCCACCAGCAGCAGCACCTTGAGCAGGGTCAGGCCCTGCTGCAGGCGGCGAACTCTCGCGTGTTGTCCGGGGTGCACCATCACCCGACTCCCAATGTTTGACCGACCGACTGACGCACCAGGTCGTAGATCGGCAGCAGCAGCGCCACGATCAGAAAAATGAACAGGCCACCGGCGATCAGAATCAGCGCCGGCTTGATGATTTCGCTCAGGGACTGGACCACGACGTCCAGGCGCTTGCGGTATTCGGCGGCCAGTCGGTCGAGCTGTTTGTCCAGCGACCCCGACTCCTCGCCCACCGAAATCATGCGCACCGCCATGGCGGGAAAGCCGCCCACGCGCCGCATCGAAGCCCCGATGCCTTCACCGCGCGCGACCCCTTCGCGCACACGCATGAGGCGATCGCGGTAGTACTGGTTGGAGGTGGCGCGGGCCAGCACGTCCAGGCTCATCATGAAGTCCAGCCCGGCGCGCACGAGCAGCGACAGGTGTTCGCTGATGAAAGCCATGCCCGACGAGGTCAGCAGCGTGCGCACCACCGGCAGGCGGTGCATGAGTTCGTAGCATGCGCGCCGGAAGCGCGGCACGGAGCGGAACAGCCAGAGCAGCAGCACCACCAGCACCACAAAGCCCACCGCCACCAGCACCATGTAGTGCACCAGCACGTCGGACACGTTGATGAGCCACTGCGTGAGCGGCGGCAGCTTGGCCTGCAACTGCTTGAACAGCTGGGCCAGATTGGGCACCACGTAGTACAGCCAGAAGAAGCCCACGCCCAGGATGGAGGCGAACACCAGCGTGGGGTAAATCATCGCGGTGCGGATGTCGCGGTGGATATCGATCAGCCGCTCGACGTGGGAGGCCGACTCCAGCAGCATGCGGGGCAACGTGCCGGATTCGTCGCCGATCTCGGCCAGGTTGCGCACGGTCTCGGGAAAGACGTCGGGATGGCGGGAGAACGACTGCGGCACGCGCATGCCGGAACCGATGTCCGCATGCACCCTGCGGGCGATGCCCGCGACGCCGCGGTAGCCGGTATCGTCCTCGATCAGGGTCTTGAGCGCGTCCATCATGGGCACGCCAGCGTCGAGCATGATGCCCAGATCGCGCAGGAAGCCGGCCAGGTCCTGCGAACGCACCTGGCTGCGGAAGGTGCGCAGCCGGAAGTCGTTGATGGCGGTGAGCCAGGTCGGCAGCCGCATCAGCGAGAGCACGGTGCCTTCGGTCTCCTGCTCCAGCCGCACGCGCACCGAGTGGTCGCGTTCAACCAGCAGGCGCAGGAAGCCGCTGCGCACCTCGCCATGGGGCAGGAGCACGCGGTAGAAATAGGTGCGGACGGTGCCCATGGTCAGTCCAGCCCCACCGATCGCTGCACTTCGTCCAGGGTCGTCTCACCGGCCAGCACGCGGTGCCGTGCGAGCTGGGCCATGGGCTTGAGGCCCCCGGCTTCGGCCAGTTCGCGCAGGCGCGCCCGCGGCGCATCGGCCACGATGGCGTCGGCCAGTTCGCGGCGCACGGTCAGCACTTCGTACACCGGCACGCGCCCCCGGTAGCCGGTGCCGCGGCAGTGTTCGCAGCCCACCCCGTGGAACAGGCTGGCCACCGGCCGGCCCAGCCAAGCCTGTTCAGCGCTGGTGGCGGGGCGTTCGGTCTTGCAGTGAGGACAGATGCTGCGCACCAGGCGCTGGTTGATCACGGCCACCAGGTTTTCGGCCACCGAGTCGGCGTCAACCCCCAGCAGGCGCAGGCGGGGCACCACCCCGAAGATGCTGCCCACGTGCAGCGTGGACAGCACCAGGTGCCCGGTGGACGAGGCGTCCAGCGCCGCGCGCGCGGTTTCAGGGTCGCGGATTTCGCCCACCAGGATGATGTCCGGGTCGTGGCGCAGGAAGTGCCGCATGGCACTGGCAAAGTCGTAGCCGGCACGGCGGTTGACTTCCGTCTGGCAGGCCACCGGCACCCGGTATTCGACCGGGTCTTCCACCGTCAGCACGTTGCGCTCCACCAGCGGCTGCACGCGCAGCGCGGCATGCAGCGTGGTGCTCTTGCCCGAACCGGTGGGCCCGGTGATGAGCACCAGGCCGTGCGGGCGCGCGAAGGCGCGCTCCATCTCGGCCACGTCCTCATCGAGGAAACCCAGATCCTGCAGGCGATCGAGGTCGCTGCGCTCGGGCAGCAGGCGCAGCGCGATGCGCTCGCCGAACTCCGAGATCATGGTCGACACCCGGATCGTGTAGGCCGCTTCCATCAGATGGATGGAAAAGCTGCCGTCCTGCGGCAGCCGCTGCTCGCTGGCGTCCATCTCGGCCTTGATCTTGATGAAAGCCGTCAGCCGGTCCAGCGAGGGCGGCATGGCGAACATCGGCCGCAGCACGCCGTCGACCCGCATCAGCACCGTGCGGCTCTGGGCCGTGGGGGCGATGTGCACGTCGGTCGCGCGCTCGCGCACCGCCGAATGCAGCACCAGCTCCAGCAGGCGGGTCGGGCTGTAGGCATGGTCGTTGTCGTCGGACAGGCGCCGGATTTCCGTGTCGATCAGCTTTTCGACCGGGTTTTCCTGGAAGTAATAGTGCTGGTGGATGGCATCCACCACGGCGAAGAAGTCGCCCTGCCAGAACAGCACGTCCTGGCCGACGCGGCGCTGCACGATGGCCGCCACGGTCTCGGGCGACGCATCACCCAGCCACACGCGCAGCTTGTCGCCCTCGCGGCGGATCGGCAGGAAGTTGTGCGTCAGGCACAGGCTGCGGTTGAACGCAGCGGCCACCTCGGGATCGATGGCCGGCAGGTCGTGGAACTCGATGCCCCGCTGCAGCGCCAGTTGCCGGGCCAGATCCTTCGCACTGATGAAGCCCAGCTCCACCAGCATGCGGCCCAGGCGCTGGCCTTCGACGGCCTGCTTCTGGCGCGCGTAATCGATCACGACCTGCGTGACCAGCCCGCTGCTGACCAGCATGCGGCTCAGGCTGCGGCGATCGGAAGCCGGCACGCTTTCCATGGCGTCAGGACTCCTGCGCATAAAACCTCTCCAGCAGCAAGCCGCTCAGGGCGTCGATTTCGCCGGTCGGCGGCAGGCCGACACCTTCCTGGAAGCGCTGCAGCGCGCGCCGGCTGCGTTCCCCCCAGATACCGTCGACCTCTTGCGGTGTCAGGCTGCCAAAACGGGTCAGCGCGATCTGCAGGCGCGCGGCTGTGATCCGGTCGGTGGACACGTACCCGGCGGGCGGCGCGCTCCAGCTCAGCCAAGTCTGGCCTTCGCGGGTTTCCAGGCACAGGTCGTCCAGACGGGCCAGGCGCGAGCCGAGCAGGCGCACCGTCGTTTCGCTCAGCGGCTGGCTGACGATCTTGCGCTCGGCCGACCAGGGCCGCGCCGGCTGGCAGACCGCCGACTCGATCACCGGCGCGGGCGCCGGCAGCGGGGCCGCCACGGGCAAGGCATCGCCCGTCGCCGGAGCCAACGCAACCGTGTCGGCCGGGGCCGGTGCGGTGGTTTCGGCGGTGGTCGGCTCCGCGCTGACGGCGGTGCCGGGCGTTGCGGCCGGTGTGTCTTCGGTGGCGGGTGTCGGTGCGATCGGCGCTGTCAGGGCCGCCTGCGCCTGGCGCGGCGGTTGCTGCCAGAGCACGATGCCGATGCCCAGCAGGCCGACAATGACCACCGCATAGGTCCAGCCCGGAATGCCCCCGGTGCTGGCAACTGTTGTCGCGTCCGAGGCCGCAGCGGGCACAGGGACCTGACCGCCGGCCACGCCGGCGACTCCGGTCAGCTCGACGCGGCTGTCGGCAATGGCCTGCCGCATCAGGGCGGCGTCGATCACCTTGGCGTTGTGGGCCGCGAGCCCGTACAGGCAACGGTCCATGATCAGGTGGATCTGGCGCGGCACACCCTGTGTTTCCTGCCACAGCAACTGGCAGGCATCGGCCTGCAGCAGGTAGCTGCCATCGCTGCCGGCCGACTCAAAGCGGAAGCGCACGTAGTCGGCGATTTCCGTGCTGTTGAGTCCGTACAGGCGCGCGTGTTTGACCAGCCGGCTGCGCAACTGGCGCAGACTGTGCTGGGCCAGGGTATCTTCCAGTTCGGGCTGACCGGCCAGCAGGATCTGCAGCAGCTTCTCCTGGTCGGTTTCGAGATTGCACAGCAGGCGGACCAGCTCCAGAGAGCTCGCCGCCAGGTTCTGCGCGTCGTCGATGATCAGCAGGCAGGTCTTGCCTTCGCGGTGGTTGTCCAGCAGGAAGCTGTTGAGCACGCCAATGTCCGAGGACATGGAGCCCGTGCTCTGCAGGCCAAAATCCTGCAGCACCGCCGCCAGCAATTCGGGCCCCTGCAGAAAGGTGTTGAAAACCAGGGCCGACACCACGTTCTTGGTGCCCAGGTCGGCCATCAGGCGGCGCACCAGGGTGCTCTTGCCCATGCCGACTTCCGCCGTCAGCAGCGAAATGCCCTTGCGCGCCAGGATGCAGTGCGCCAGCTCCACCACCTGCTCTTCCAGGTGGGGCGTGGAGAAATAGCACCCGGCGTCGGGGGTGTAGGGAAACGGGTTGCGCACCAGTCCGAGCGCCGCAAGATGGCCGTTGCGCGCGTTCATCGGGCCCCCTCGCTCTGGTTGAGCTGGTCCAGCGCCGAGCGCAGTGCCGACGAGTTGGGGTTCTGCCGCAGCGAGCGCGACAGCACTTCGCGAGCCTGCTCGGGCCGTTGCTGCTGGCGCTCGATCGCGACCAGGGTGAGCGTGGCGTTTTCGTCGCCCGGCACCTTCTCCAGAAGCCGGCGATAGGCACGGCGCGCCCGATCCATGTCGGCCGTCTGGTAGGCGAACCAGGCCTCGGCCCGCCAGCGCGCCGTCGAGCTTTCGGGCAGTCGCGCCTGGACCGCCGCCAGCAGCCGTTGGGCCTGAGGCTCGTCCTTGGCAGCCAGTGCGCGGTTGAGCGCATCGAACAGCTCGCCCAGGTCTTCGGGACCTGCTGCGCCGGAGGCGGCCGCCCGCGGCGACGCCACCGACACCACCGGTTCTGCCCGGGCTGGCGCAGGCGCCACCACGGCGGCCGCAGCGGGCGCCGGGGAAGAAGCCTCAGCCGGCGCCGGCGCCG
>NZ_BSPB01000040.1:0-33142 GCF_030160815.1 Hydrogenophaga electricum
TGGCTGTTCATCCGGGGGGATTCCTCTGAGAGTTCTGAAGCGTCGTAACTCCAGTCTCCCAGACCCTTCCGGGTGAACAACCTATTGAGACATCACACCTAGATCAGGTTGCGCAAGCCGCGCGCCGCTTCCTGCAGCACCGGCAGCACGCGCTTGACCGCGTCGTCGCTGGTTTCCTGGTTGATCGGCATGGTGATGCTGATCGCGCCGTGTACCTCGTTGTTGCGGTCCAGCAGGGGCACCGCGATGCCCCGGTGGTTCAGTTCGAGCTGCTGCTCCGACAGCGCCCAGCCCCGGCGGCGGTTGCGCTGGAGCTCTTCGCGCAGCGCGTCCTTGCTGGACACCGTGAACGAGGTGAAGGCCCGCAGCGTGTGCTGCGCCAGCCATGTGTCCGAAGCGGCTTCGTCCACGGCCGAGAGGATGGCCATGCCCGCCGCCGTGACCTGCGCCGGCACGCGCGAACCCAGCATGTAGCCGGCGTACATGTGGCGCTGCGAACCGCTGCGCGCGATGTAGACCGCGTCGTCGCCGTCGATCACGCCCAGGTAGGCGATTTCCTGCGTGCCCCCCGCGATGCGCTGCAGGAAGGGTTGCACCAGGCGCGGCAGCCGCGCCGATTCGAGGTAGGCGTGGCCCAGCCGCAGGATGCGCGGCGTGAGCCAGAACAGCTTGCCGTCGGTGCCGACATAGCCCAGGTGCGCCAGGGTCAGCAGATAGCGCCGGGCGGCGGTGCGGGTCAGTCCGCAGCGCGTGCCGGCCTGGCTCGCGGTCAGGCGCGGGTGCTGGTCGTCGAAGGCCTCGATCACGGCCAGGCCTTTTTCGAGACCGGCGATCCAGTCGCGCTTCTCCAGCGGCGGCGTGTGGTGGGCAGGCAGGTTCAGCGGCATGGAAAATAACCCTGATTACGTGCGATCAACGTGGGACACCGTTCGATTATCGAACGACTTGCGCCGGCCTGGAAGAATCACCGCCCTTTGCACCCCTAAAGTGTCGGGTGGCATCGGCGCGGCACCCGGCGTGGCCGTGCCCGCAACCTTTGGAGACTGGAACATGAGTGATCTGCTGCTCAACACCGCCACCGACCGCGAGCCGCTGCAGGCGTCGTTCAGCGATGCGGCCAACCCGCTCGGGCTGGACGGCATCGAGTTCATCGAATACGCGACGACCCAGCCCCAGGCCCTGGGCCAGGTGCTGGAGATGATGGGCTTTCGCCCGGTGGCGCGGCACCGCTCGCGCGAGATCCTGCTCTACCGGCAGGGCGCGCTCAACATCGTTGTCAACGCCCATCCCAACGACGCGCAGGGCGCCAGCCACGGCAGCGACGTGCCCTCGATTTCTGCCATGGCGCTGCGCGTGCGCGATGCCCGTGCGGCCTACCACTACGTGATCGAACGCGGCGCCTGGTCGGTGCCGACGCACGCCGAAGTGATGGAGCTGAACATTCCGGCCATCCATGGGGCCGGTGGCAGCCGCATCTACTTTGTCGACCGCTACAAGGAGTTCTCGATCTACGACGTGGACTTCGTGCCGATTCCCACCGTCGACCAGCACCCGCCCGCCACGGCTGGGATCCACTTCTTCGGTGTCGTGCAGTACATCGGGCCCGAGCGCAGCAACGACTGGATCGCGTTCTACGACGAGCTGTTCGGCACCGAGATCATCCCCGACGAACAGCGTTTCGGCATCATGCCCAAGGGCACGCTGCTGCGCACCCCGGCGCTGGACCCGTCGCAGCGCTTCATGCTGCAACTGGTGGAGCCGCCGGTGAACGTGTACGACGTCGACGAGAAGCTGCAGCGCATCGGTCTGGGAGTGCCCGACGTGCTGGCGGCGGTGCGCGCCCTGCGTGCGCTGGGCGTGGAATTTGTCGAGACCGAGGCCGCCCACACCGGGCAACGCGGCGCCATCACCAAGACCTACCTGGGCTCGGTGGTGTTCGAGCTGGTGCACAGCCAGCGCGGTGAGGTCTGACATGCGTTCGACACCCGCTGCGATCCGCGAAGCGATCGATGGTTTTGGCATGGACACCATCACCCTGGCCGGTCCGCTGGAGGCCAAGCTCGCCGCCATGAAGGCCGCCGGCTTCTCGCAGGTCATGCTCAAGGCCAACGACATCAATGGCCATCCGGGCGGCCTGGGCGCGGCCGTCGCGGCGGTCAAGGCCAGCGGCCTGCGTGGCACGGGCTTTCAGGTGCTGCGCGATTTCGAAGGCCTTTCGGGCCATCTGCACCAGTACAAGGTGGACATCGCCAAGGCCATGCTGGAGATGTGCGCCGCGCTGGGCTGCAAGGTGCTGCTGGCCTGTTCGTCCACCTCGGTGCACGCCACCCAGGATCTGGACCACATCGCGCGCGACCTGCGCAAGCTCGCCATGCTGGCGTTGCCGCTGGGCATCAAGATCGCCTACGAAGGCCTGTCCTGGGGGCGCACGGTCAACGAGTTCACCACCGCGTGGGACGTGGTCTGCCGCGCCGACTGTCCGAATCTGGGCCTGGGTCTCGACTCCTTCCACATCTTCGCGGCCAAGACCAGCCTGGACGAGATCGACTATCTCGACCCGAGCAAGATTTTCCTGGTCCAGCTGGCCGACTTCATGTGGCAGGAAACCCGCACGTTTGAAGAGCGCATGACCACGGCGCGCACCTTCCGGGTGTTCCCCGGCGAAGGGGTGCACAGCGAACAGCTGGTGGACCTGGTGCAGCGGCTGGACCGGCTGGGCTACCAGGGCGACTACAGCTTCGAGGTCTTCAACGACGACTACCAGCAGATGCCGCTGCCGATGGTGGCCGAGCGCGGCCAGCGCGCCGCGCTGTGGCTGGCCGAAGACGTGCTGCGCCGTTCGGTGCCGCTGCCCAACCAGATGCGGCTCAAGACCGTGGGCTGAGCCCGTTTCCGGGCGGTCAGGGTGCGGGCGGCACGGCGCAGTACACCAGCCCCGATGCCACACCCCCGAACAGGTCGCCCTCGATCAGGGGCACGCCGGGGAAGGCCGCGCCCAGCGCCTGCTGGAACGGCCGCAGGGCGGACGAGCCGCCGGTGAGGTAGATCGCGTCGGGCCGGCGCTCGCCCAGGCCGGCGCGCTGCACGCATTCGCGGGCGCAGGCCACGGTGCGGGCCAGCAGGCCGTCCAGGTGGTCGCGCAGTGCAGCCGCCCCCAGCGGGGCGGTGAGGGCGGCTTCGACGATGGACAGGTTGATCGTGGTGTCGGCGCTGGTCATCGAGGCGCGAATCTTGGCCTGTTCCACCTCGTGGGCGATGTGGTGGCCGTGGCGTTCGCGCAGCACGCGCATCAGGCGCTCGTGCAGGCGCGCGTCGCGGTAGTTGACCCGCAGCGCCTGCGCCTGGCTGATCGCGCGCGGCTGGTATTGCCACTGGATCAGGTGCCAGGTCGAGAGGTCGAAGAAGATGCGGCTGGGCACTTCGCGCCCTTGCGGGCCGAGGTGGCGGTAGCCCATCAGCGGCATCACCTGTTCGAGGCTGAGCCGCTGGTCGAAGTCGGTGCCGCCGATGTGCACGCCGGTGGTGGCCAGCACGTCGTCCGCGCGGTCGGGCCGCGCCATGCGCTGCGGCCCCAGGCGCACCACGGTGAAGTCGGAGGTGCCGCCACCGATGTCGGCGATCAGCACCAGGGATTCGTGGCTCAGCCGGCGTTCGTGGTCGAGCGCGGCGGCGATCGGTTCGAGCTGGAAGTGCACTTCGCCGAAACCCGCCGCCTGCGCCGCTTCCAGCAGCGACTGCTGCGCGGCAGCGTCGCGGTCCGCATCGTCGTCGACGAAGTGCACCGGCCGGCCCATCACCACGCGCTGCGGCGCGCTGCCCAGCGACTGCGCCGCGCGTTCGCGCAACTCGGCCAGGAAGGTGGTGACGATCTCCAGGAAGCTGACCGAGCGGTGGTTGACCTCGGTGCTTTCGTGGATGAGCGGGCTGCCCAGCAGGCTTTTGAGCGAACGCATCAGCCGGCCTTCGGTGCCGGCCAGGTACTGCGCCACCGCATCGCGGCCGAAATGGATGCGCTGGTCTTCGGCGTTGAAGAACACGGCCGTGGGCATGGCCACGGCCGTGCCTTCGAGTGGAATCAGGCGGGCCGTGCCGTGGGGCTCGGCCCAGGCCATGGCGGAGTTGGAGGTGCCGAAGTCGATGCCGAGGGTGCCGGCCAGGGGGGCTGCTTGCATGGAGCGTGGGAACAGAAATGGGCGCGCGGAGCCAGAGGCTCCGCGCGGGGACCGGCATTCTGCCACTGCGGCCAGCGCCCGGCCCGGCGGCGCTGGCGGTGGAGGCCGTTCAGGCCGTGGCGCGTACGCCCAGGCGGCCGTCGCGGAAATCGGCCAGCGCCTGGTAGATCTCTTCGGTGGTGTTCATCACGAAGGGGCCGTACTGGGCGATGGGTTCGTTCAGCGGCCGGCCGGCGATCAGCAGCACCTTGGCATCGGCAGGGGCTTCGATGCGCACGCCGTCGCTGTCCGGGTCGTTGGCCAGCAGCGCCATGCGCTGCACCGGGACCGCCGTGCCGTTGACGCTCACCTCGCCGCGGTAGACGTAGACGAAGGCGTTGTGCGTGCCGGGCAGCGCCTGCTCGAAGGACGAGCCGGCGGCCAGGTGCAGGTCCAGGTACAGCGGCTGCGTGCCTTCGCGGGTCACCGCGCCGGTCACGCCGTGGCTTTCACCGGCGATGACCGTCACCGCCACGCCTTCGGGCGTGGTGAACTGCGGCAGGTCGGCGTTGGTGAAGTCGCGGTACCAGGGGCGGCACAGCTTGTCACTCGCGGGCAGGTTCAGCCAGAGCTGGAAGCCTTCCATCAGGCCTTCTTCCTGCTGCGGGATTTCGGAGTGGATCACGCCGTGACCGGCGGTCATCCACTGCACGCCACCGTTTTCCAGCAGGCCTTCGTGGCCGGCGCTGTCGCGGTGCAGCATGCGGCCCGCGATCATGTAGGTGATGGTCTCGAAGCCGCGGTGCGGGTGGTCCGGGAAGCCAGCGATGTAGTCGTCGGCCTGGTCGCTGCCGAAGGCGTCGAGCATCAGGAACGGGTCCAGCCGGCGCTGCAGGTTCTGCGTCAGCACGCGCGTGAGCTTGACGCCCGCACCGTCGGAGGTGGGTATGCCCGCCACCAGCCGCTCGACGCGGCGCGGCTGCTGCAGGCGGGTGGTTGAGGTGGCGGTCATGGACTTCTCCTGTAGGTGCGGGGTGTGAAAAAAGCGGCCACCCCGCGCAGCCGCTGGGGAGGCGCGCTCAGCCGATGGCGGCGGCCAGGTCGGCTTCCGCCTGGGCGAAACCCTTGGCGGCGGCCTCGGGGCCCATGTTCAGGCCTTCGGCGTAGATCAGACGCAGGTCGGTCAGGCCCAGGAAGCCCAGCACGGTCTTCAGGTAGGGCGTCTGGCTGTCGTGCGGCTGGTCGCGGTAGAGGCCGCCACGGGCCAGCGCCAGGTAGACGGTCTTGCCGGTGACCAGGCCTTCGGGGCCCTTTTCGGTGTAGCGGAAGGTCACGCCAGCGCGGGCCACGGCGTCGATCCAGGCCTTGAGCTGCACCGGCACGCCGAAGTTGTACATCGGCACGCCCAGCACGATGGCGTCGTGCGCCTGCAGTTCGGCAATTAGGGCGTCGAACTCGGCCACAACGGCGGCTTGCTCGGCGTTGCGCTGCTCGACCGGGGTGAACAGGGCGCCCAGCGCGGCTTCGTCCAGCACGGTCACGGGGTGGGTGCCCAGATCGCGGACGGTGACGGTGCTGCCCGGGTGGGCGGCGACCAGGCGCTCACTCACGCTGTTGGCCAGCTTGGTGGAATTGCCGGCTTCGCGGCGGGCGGAGGCGTTGATTTGCAGAATCTTCATGGTGGACTCCTGAAAAGGGGGAAAAGGGGGAAAAGGGGGAAAAGTTGATCGATGAACTCGACTTTATGGAAAAACAATTCCTTTGAAAATCCGCCTGAATGGATAAGATTGTTCTTCATATGGAACAATCAACGCGCGAATGCGGCCCCGACGCCATCGACCCGACCGATCTGCTGATCTTTGCCCGGGTGGCCGAACTGGGCAGTTTCAGCCAGGCGGCCGTGCGCCTGGGCCTGCCCAAATCGACCGTCTCGCGGCGTCTGGCGGCGCTGGAACGGCTGATGGGCGAGCGCCTGCTGCTGCGCACCACGCGCCGCCAGTCGCTCACCGATTTCGGCCTGCAGCTGCTGGAGCACGCCCGCCAGGTGGTGGCCGAGCTGGAGGCGGTGCACAGCCTGCGCGAGCAGCGCCGCGCCGCGCCCAGTGGGCGGCTGCGCGTGTCCATGCCCAGCGATTTCGCGAACCTGGTGCTGGTCGACAGCCTGGCCGCTTTCGTGGCGCTGCACCCGGCGATCACGCTCGATCTGGACCTGTCGCCGCGCCGCGTCGACCTGCTGGGCGAGGGCTTCGACGTGGTGCTGCGCATGGGCGACCTGCCCGACGACAACCTGCTGGTCGCCACGCGGCTGGCGGTGTTCTCCAACGGCCTGTACGCCGCACCGGCCTATCTGCAGGCGCATGGTGAACCCCGGCACCCCGACGAACTGGTCCACCACACCGCGCTGCGGCTGATGCGCGGCAATGGCGAGCCCGCCGCCTGGCCGCTGAGCCAGGGCGAGGAGCGGTGGACCTCGGTGCCGTCCGGCCGGGCGAGCGCGAATTCGCCCGAGTTGCTGATGCGGCTGGCGCGCGCGGGGGCCGGCATTGCGGCCTTGCCCGACCATTTCGCGTCGGCGGCCGTGCGCGACGGGCAACTGCGCCGCGTGCTGCCCGCGTGGTCCCTGCCCGAGGCGCCGGCCTGGGCGGTCTATCCGGGGCGCAAGCTCGTGCCGCCCAAGACCCGCGCCTTCGTGGACATGCTCAAGGCGGCGCTCAAGCGCTGCGACGCGGTCCGGGACTGAACCCGTGCCGCGGCCTCAGCCTTTGCCCAGGGGCGGGCGCCCCATGAGGCTGTTGGCGTTGAGGATCGGGCCCAGTTCGGCGGCGGCGGTCAGCAGTTCGGGCGCCAGCTCGTGCATCCGCTCGACGGTCAAGCGCAACCGGGGCCCGGCCACGCTGATCACGCCGATGGTTTCGTTGCGGCGCAGTACCGGCACCGCCATCGCGCTCATGCCGGGCGCGAACACCTCGTCGATCACCGCGTAGCCGCGCACCCGCGCCGCGTGCAGGACACCCAGCAGGGCCTTCACCGTGGTGGGCGCGCGGGGGCCGTAGTCGGCGGGGGCGCCCAGCCCCTGGCGCATCACCAGCGTGAGCGCGTCCTCGTCGCTCATGGTCAGCAGCCAGGCGTGGCCCGACGCGGTGCAGGACAGGCGCGCGTCCTGCCCCATGTCGGGGTCGTAGCGCAGGCCCTTGCGCAAGCCCTGCGCCTTGGCCACCCAGGTCAGGCGGTCGCCGTCCACCACCGACAGCCGCACCAGCTCGCCGGTGCGCTGGGCCAGCCGTTCCAGCAGGGGTTCGGCCACGTCCACGATGCCCGAACTGCTCAGGTAGCCCAGCCCCAGCGACACCAGCTTGGTGGTCAGCTGGTAGTCGCCCTGCCGGCGCTGCTGGCGCACGTAGCCGCGCCGCTGCAGTTCCGCCAGCAGGCGGTGGCAGGCGCTCAGCGGCATGTCCAGGTCGCCCGCCATCTGGGCCAGCGGCAGGCCTTCGGGGTGGGCGGCGAGCTGTTCCAGCAGGGACAGGCCCCGGTCCAGCGCGATGCTCATGCGGTCTCCTTTTTGTATTGAGGAATGACTTTCTGAAAAGGAAAGAATTTCTTCCGGTCACCGAACAATCGTCGCACAACCGGTCCCTGCGGGGACCCTCACCCCTGAAAGCCCCGGAGACCGCCCGATGCCTGTTGAACCCGCCACCGTCTATGTGCTCAATGGCCCCAACCTGAACCTGCTGGGCCTGCGCGAGCCACACCTGTACGGCAGCGAAACCCTGGCCGGGGTGGAAGCCCGCTGCCGGCGCGTGACGGCCGAGCTCGGCCTGGCCTGCGAATTCCGCCAGACCAACCACGAAGGCGTGATGGTCGACTGGGTGCAGGAAGCGCGTGAAAAGGCCGCGGCTGTGGTCATCAACCCAGCCGGCCTGTCGTTTCGCTCCATTCCGCTGCTGGACGCGCTCAAGACGCTGGACTGCCCGCTGGCGGAAGTGCACATCACCAACATCCACCGCCGCGATCCGCTGTACCAGCACTCGCTGGTCTCGCTGGCCGCCACCGGGGTCATCTGCGGCTTCGGCCCCTTTGGCTACGAGATGGCCATCCGCGCCGCGGCCGAACGGCTCGGTGCCGGTCACTGATTCTTGCTTTCGACAACCACCCAGGAGACCTTCATGAGCTTCCAGATTCCACGCCGCGACGTCCTGCGTGCCGGCGCCTCGCTCGCCGCCGCTTCCATGCTGCCCGCCTGGGCGCAGACACCGCAGACCCTGCGCTTCGCGGCGGTGTTTTCCGACCGCGACATCCGCGCCGAGATGATGAAACAGCTCGCGACCGCGGTGGCGGCCGACTACAAGATCGAGACCTTCCTCAACTCTTCGCTCTACAAGCAGGGCACCGAACTGGTGGCGCTGCAGCGCGACAACCTGGACATGGGCAACATCGGCCCGCAAGACATTTCCAAGCAGGTGCCGGCCTGGTCGCTGCTGACCTCGGCCTACCTGTTCCGGGACGCGGACCACCTCACCAGGTTCTTTGCCAGCGACCTGGGCGCGCAGATGAAGAAAATGGTCGAAGACCAGGTGAAGGTGAAGATCCTCGGCCCCACCTTCTTCGGCACCCGCCACGTCGGCCTCAAGGGCAAGAAGAAGATCAACACGCCGGCCGACCTGGCCGGCGTCAAGCTGCGCATGCCGCCGGGGGATGCCTGGCAACTGCTGGGCCGATCGCTGGGCGCCAACCCCACGCCCATGGCCTATGCCGAGACCTACACCGGCTTGCAGACCGGTGCCATCGACGGCCAGGACAACCCGCTGCCCAACGTGCAGAACATGAAGTTCTACGAGGTGATGCAGCAGATCGTGCTGACCTCGCACCTGGTGGGGTACGACCTGCTGACCATCAACCTCAAGCGCTGGCAGGCGATGTCGCCCGCCAAACAGCAGGCCTTCCAGGCTGCCGCCGACAAGGCGATTGCCTGGAGCAATGCCGAACACGTCAAGCGCGAAGCCGCGCTGGCCGACGAGTTCCGCAAGGCCGGCCTGGAGGTGTATGCGCCCAACGTCAACGCGTTCCGCGAATACGCGCAGAAGGTTTACCTGTCTTCCGATCAGGCCAAAGACTGGCCGGCCGGCATGCTGGAAAAAATCAACGCCCTGAACTGAAAGGACACCCCCGCATGACGCTTCGCGGAACCGCCCAGCTCGCCATCTGGAGCGACATCGACCCCGACCAGGAAACCGACTACCTGCACTGGCTCACGCGCGAACACGTGCTGGAGCGGGTGGGTGTGGACGGTTTTCTCGCGGGCCGGGTGTTCCGCGCCGAGGCGAGCGGCAAGCGCCGTTTCTTCATCACCTACGAACTGCAGGACACGGGCGTACTGGCCGGTGCGTCGTACCTGGCGCGCCTGAACGCGCCCACGCCCTGGTCGCAGCGCACCATGCCCATCCTGCAGAACTTCGCCCGCGGCGGCGGGCCGGTGGTGGCGCGGGCGGGTCTGGGCAGCGGCTCGGTGGTCCTGCCGTTGCGGCTGGACCTGGCGGCGGCCGGCCTGCACGAGGCTGCGGCCCGGCAGGCGCTGGTGCAGCGCATCGCCGCGCTGGACGCCGTGGCGCAGGTCTGGCTGGTGCAGGTCGATGCCGCTAGCACCGGGGTCCAGACCCGGGAGAAGTCCATGCGCCGCAGTGCCGAAGGCGTGTTCGACGGCGTGCTGGTGATCGAGGCGCTGCACACGGCCGCCGCGCAGGCGGCGCTCGCGGTGCGGCCCGTCCTGGGGCTGGGGCTGCCCGAGGCGGTGGACACGCAGGCTTTCAGCGCCTGCTTCCAGCTCGACCGGCGGTTGGCGGGGCTGGGCGACCCGGCCTGAGCGCGTCAGCGCCGGCCCAGCCCAAGCAGGTGGGCGAAGCGGCGGTGCTGCCTACCGCGCACGGACCCCCAGCACACCGCACACTGCCACCAGCGCGATGCCGAGCACGGTCCAGACATCGGGGGCGTGGCCAAACACGATCCAGCCGGCCAGCGTGGCGAAACCGATCTGGCTGTACATGTAGGGCGTGATGCGCGAGGCCGGCGCCTTCTGGTAGGCCTTGATCATGAAATAGTGGCCGAGCGAACCGAACACGCCGAGCAGCGCCACCAGCAGCCAGAGCCCGGGTGTGGGCAAACGCGCCCAGCTCCAGGGCAGGGCCAGGGATGCGATGGCCAGTCCGAACAGGCCGGTGTAGAAGTGCATGGTGGCGGGGTCTTCGGTCTTGACCATGCGGCTCGTCACGATCTGGTAGCAGGCGTTGATGACCACCAGCACCAGCGGCAGGAACATGCCGAGGTTGAGGTCGCTGCCCTTCGGCCGCACGATGATCAGCGCGCCGGTCAGGCCGCCCGCTACCAGGGCCCAGGTGAGCGCGCTGACCCGCTCGCGCAGCAGCACGGCCGCCAGCAGCGTGACGGCCAGCGGCACCAGCATGAGGATGGCGGTGAACTCGCCGACCGGCACATGCTGCAGGCTCAGGTAGGCGCCCACCCCCGAGGTGGTCATGAGGGCGCCGCGCAGCAGTTGCCACCCCGGCGCCCGGGTCGCGAACAGCGAGCGGCCCTGCCTGGGCAGCAGCAGGCCCACGGTCATGCCGGTCTGCACCAGAAAGCGCGTCCAGATGGCCATCAGCACGGGTACGGCGCTGCCGACGAATTGAGAGAGGGTGTCGAGGAGGGCGAAGCAGGCGGTCGCCAGGATGGCCAGGGCGACGCCCTGGCCGGGGTGCGGATGGTCGGGGGAGGGCAAGCGGGGCTCGGGGTCAGTAGCTCAGGCGCGCCACGGAACGGAGCTCGTCGGCCGTGGTGCTGGGCAGGCCGAAGTATTCCAGATAAGCCGGAATCATTTCGAACAGCATGTCAGAGCCCACTTGCACCTGGCAGCCTCTGGCCGCAGCGGCCGCGAGAAAGGCGGTCATTTCGGTGCGCATCACGACCTCGCCGACAAAGGTCGCGGCGTCCAGGCGGGCCACGTCCAGTGGCAGGGGGTCGCCTTCGTTCATGCCCATCGGGGTGGCGTTGACCACGAGATCGAAGCCGGCCGGATCGTTGCTGCCGGTGCTCACGCTGATGGCCGGGTAGTGTTCGCGGATGCGCCGGGCCAGGGCCTCGGCCGACGCGGCCTGCACGTCGTACAGGCTGATGTGGGCGATGCCTGCGCCCGCCAGCGACGCCGCGATGGCGCAGCCCACGCCGCCGCTGCCGACCACCAGCACGCGCGCGCCGGTCAGCACCAGGCCCTTGCGCTGCACGCCACGGACGAAACCGGCGCCGTCGAACTGGTCGCCGACGAGCCGCCCGTCGGGCAGGCGTTTGACCGCGTTGCAGGCGCCCGCCACCTTGACGGTGGGCGTGACCTCGTCCAGCAGGCCGACGGTGACCACCTTGTGCGGCATGGTGATCAGCGCCCCGCGGATGTTGGTGAGCGAGAACAGGCTCCGGAGCAGCGCCGGGTAGTCGTCGGGCCGGCAGCCGAACGGCACGACGACGGCGTTGATCCCCATCTTTTCGAAGAAGGGGTTGTAGATCATCGGCGACTTGAAGCTGTGTGTCGGGTAGCCGATGTGGGCGATGAGTTCGGTGTGGCCGTTGATCATGACGATGCGATGTGACCGCCGCCGTGCCTGTGCAACCCCCGGCGGCGCTTGTCTGGGGGGGCCGGCGAAGCCGGGCCGCGGCGGTGGCTGGCAGGCATGGGGGCGCTGGAAAAAGAAGGCCGGCGTGCGGTGGCGACTGTAGGGACGTCGCCCCGGATACGCTGGGTTTTCAAAGATCCCGTTGTTCGTTGATCGAAATGGGTTGTGCGTTGATCGCTCAATTTGCGGGTAAACCCTTTGTCATCGACGCCCGCCACGGGGCGTCAGGCGGGCTTCGTGGCGGCCGAATGCACGAACTTGCGCAGCAGCCCGTCGATGGCGACGAGGTAGCCGTCGACGCCGAAGCCGATGACGATGCCGGCGGCGGCCGGGGAGACCCAGGAGTGGTGGCGGAAGGCCTCGCGGGCGTGCACATTGGAGATGTGGCACTCGATCACGGGCATGGGGTCGACGCCCTTGATGGCGTCGTGCAGGGCGATGGAGGTGTGGGTGAGTGCGCCGGGGTTGATCACCACGCCGAGGACCTCACCGGCCTTGAAAAGCTGGCCGTATTCGTGGATCTTGTCCAGCAGCGCGCCCTCCCAGTTGCTCTGGAAGCACTCGACGGCGTAGCCGAGCTTCTCGCCATGGGCCTTGCAGAAGGCCTCCACGTCGGCCAGCGTGGTGTGGCCGTACTGGGCGGGTTCGCGCGTGCCCAGCAGGTTGAGGTTGGGGCCGTTGAGGATCAGGATTTTTTTCATGCGAAAAGCGGGGTCTCGTGTTCAGAAACTCAAAGGCTCAGGCCAGCGCGCTCTGGAGCCAGGCGGCCATGCGCTCGAAGCGCTCGCGCGCCGGCGCGCAGTAGGCCTTGGCGCGCAGGTAGCCGTGGATCAGCGCTTCACCGCGGTCGAGTTCCACCGCCACACCGGCCGACTGCAGCGCTTCGGCGTAGGCCATACCTTCGTCGCGCAGCGGGTCGTGCTGCGCGACCGCCACGAAGGCCGGCGGCAGACCGGCGTGGCTGGCCGCGCGCAGGGGCGAGACGGGGGGCGTGAGGTGCAGGCTCGTGTCAGGGCAGTACATGGCGTTGACCAGGGGCATGGACGCCACGGTCACCAGCGGTCCGTTGGCGTTCTCGCGGTGCGAGGGCCGGTCCAGCGTGAACTCGGTCGCCGGGTAAATCAGCAACTGCGCACGCGGGGCCTGCGGCGTGCCGCGCAGTTCCAGGGTGGCCGCTGCGGCCAGGTTGCCGCCCGCACTGTCGCCGCCGATCGCGATGGCGTCGGCGCGCAGGCCCAGAGCGGCGGCGTGGTCGTGAACCCAGCGCGCGACCGCCAGGGTTTCGTGCAGCGCGCGGGGAAAGGGCTGTTCGGGCGCCAGCGCGTAGTCGACGCTGAACACCGCCTGCTGGTTCAGCGCGGCGAAACCGGCGGTGATGTCCCAGTGGGTCTCGGGGCTGCCCTGCATCCAGGCGCCGCCGTGCAGGTAGACCAGCGCGGGCAGCGCCGCGGTGGCGCCTTGCGGCCGGAATTCGCGCACGCGCACGGTGGTGCCGGTTTCGGGCACGGGCACTTGGTGTTCGCGGGTACCGATGCCGGGCGGGTGCGGCTCGCGCATCGCGGCGGCCACGCCTTCAAAGTGGCCGCGCCGCGCCGCCGGGCCGGCGCCGGGCGCCAGCATGGCCCAGGCGGCGTCCCAGTCGGCCAGGAAACGGTGGATGTCGGGATGGATCATTCGGGACTTTCAGAAAGGGCTCAGCCCTGGTAGCCGAACAGGCGGGGCAGCCACAGCACGGCGTCGGGCACGTAGGTGATGAAGAACAGGGCGCCGATCATCACGGCGAGGAAGGGCAGGGTTTCGGCCACGATGCGGCGCAGGGGCTCGCCGGTGATGTTGCCCATGATGAACAGCAGCAGGCCGTAGGGCGGGGTGATCAGGCCGATCATCAGGTTGACGGTGACGACCAGGCCGAAGTGCACCATGTCGATGCCCAGCAGCTTGGCGGTGGGGATCAGGATCGGGACGATCACCAGCAGGATGGTGCCGCCTTCGAGCAGCGCGCCCAGGATCAGCAGCAGCACGTTGACCATCAGCAGGAAGCTCAGGGGTGTGAGTTCCATGGCGGTGAGGATCTGGCTCACGGTGACCGGGATGTTCTCGCGCGTGACCACGTAGTTGAACACCAGTGCGCCCGAGATCAGGATGCCGATGGTGGCCATGGAGCGGCCGCTGGAGAGCAGCGCGCCGTAGGCGCCCCGCAGGGAGACAGAGCGGTAGAGCACGGTGGAGATCACCAGCGCATAGAGGGCGGCCACGGCGGCGGCTTCGGTCGGGGTCATGACGCCGCTGTAGATGCCGCCCAGCAGCACCACCGGCATCAGCAGTGCCGGCAGCGCCCGGAAGGTGATGCCCGGCAGCTCGCGCAGCGGCACCGGCGGCTCCACCGGGAAGTTGCGCACGCGGGCCAGGTAGGCGTTCATCGCCATCAGCACCACGGCCAGGATCAGGCCGGGCACGATGCCGGCCATGAACAGGAAGCCGATGGAAGCGTCCGAGATCAGGCCGTAGAGCACCAGCGGGATCGAGGGCGGAATGATGGGCCCGATCACCGCTGAAGCCGCGGTGACGGCCGCGGCATAGGCGGGGGTGTAGCGGCCGCCGCGCGTCATCATGCTGATGACCATGCGGCCCACGCCGGCAGCGTCGGCAATCGCCGAGCCCGACATGCCCGAAAAGATCAGCGAAGACAGGATGTTCACGTGGCCCAGGCCGCCGCGGAAGCGCCCGACGATGGCGTTGCAGAACCCGAGCAGCTTGTCGGTGAGCGAGCCCATGTTCATGATCTCGGCCGCGAGGATGAACAGCGGGATCGCCAGCAGGGTGTAGGAGTTGTTCAGGCCCTGCAGCAACTGCTCGGCGGCGATGCCCATGTCCTGGCCGGTGACGAACAGGTACATGATGGAGCTGACCAGCATCGACAGGCCGATGGGCAGGCCCATCAGGCTCAGCGCGATGATCAGGTAGACCGTCATCGCAAAAGGAGAGAACAGGTTCATGCGGCCTCCTTGGCCACTTCGGCAGCGGGTTCGTCGTCAAACAGGCGGTTGCGCAGGGCGTCGATGCCCAGCCAGGCGTGACGCACCACCATGGCCACCACGAAGGCGATGTAGATCGAGAAGAAGAAGTCCATGCGGATGCCCAGGGCGGCCGAGTCTTCGACCTTCATGAAGCTGACGTAGCTCCAGCTCGCCGGCAGCGAGAGCAGCAGGATCACCACCACGGCCGCGCTGACCACCACGGTGAGTGCGCGCCGCACGCCCCGCGGGACGTGGCTGGTGAGCACGTCGAAGCGGATGTCGTCGCGGTTGCTCATGACAAAGGCCGCGCCCCAGAGAATGCCCCAGAGCCACATCAGCACACAGACCTCGTCGGTCCAGGCCAGTGGCTTGTTGGAGATGTAGCGAAAGCCGATCTGCAGGATGAAGGACACGAACATCGTGGCCATCATCAGCACCAGCACATGGTTGGCGCCCAGTTGCAGCCAACGCAGCAGACGGGGGGCGGGCGGTGAAGAGGGGGAAGCGCTCATGGGGTGAGTCCGAGAAGTGCAGAA
Organism: Hydrogenophaga electricum; assembly: GCF_030160815.1. NCBI lineage: Bacteria > Pseudomonadati > Pseudomonadota > Betaproteobacteria > Burkholderiales > Comamonadaceae > Hydrogenophaga > Hydrogenophaga electricum. The sequence continues at coordinate 15,360 of NZ_BSPB01000040.1, forward strand.
CCGGGCAATGGGTGAATGGCATGGTGCCAACTGTGCTGCGTGCGAGGCGCCCCTTTCCAGGGTCACCGAGGAACCGGCTCAGCCGGGCCTCAGGTGCCGTCCCCCTCCCGCCGCAGGCGAGAGAGGGGGAAGCCGCGCAGCGGCGCAGGGGGGGTCAGAGTTTGTTGATGCGGTCGAGCATGCCGGCCGGCCAGTCGGCGGCGAACTTGCTCTTGCTGTAGACGCCCAGCACGTGCTGGCGGAAGGCCGCCAGGTCGGGGGTGTAGACGTCCAGGCCCTGCTGCTTCATGAAGACTTCCTGTTCGGCGTCGTCCTTGAGGGCCTGCGCCGTCACAGCCGCAGCGAACCTGTCGGCCGCGGCCTGCAGCGTCTTCTGCTGCGCCGGGGTTAGGCTGTTCCACTTGGACAGGCTGATGGTGAACAGGTTGTTGGCAATCAGGTGGCCGGTCTTGACGATCTGCGAGCTGACTTCGTAGAACTTCATGCTGCGGACCGCGCCCATGGGGTTGTCCTGGCCGTCGATGGCACCGGTCTGCAGTGCGGTGTAGACCTCGGTGAAGGCCAGCGGCGTCGGGTTGGCGCCCATGGCGGTCCCGACGAACTGCCAGGCCTCACCGGGCGGCATGCGCAGCTTGATGCCGGCCAGATCGGCCGGCACCATGACCTTCTTCTTGGGCTTGAGGCCCAGGTTGCGCACGCCGATGTAGGGCACCGCCAGGACCTTGATGCCCATCTGCTTTTCCATCATGGCGAACAGTTCCTGGCCGACGTCGCCGTCGAACACCTTCTTCATGTGCAGGTGGTCGCGGAACATGTAGGGCGTGGTCACGATGCCCCAGGCCGGGATCTGCTTCTGCACGTCGAAGGCGGCCAGGTTGGCCATGTGCAGGTTGCCGCGCTGCATGGCGACCGGCTCGGTGCCCTGCTTGAACAGGGTGGCGCCGAAATAGGGCTTGAAGTCGAAATCGGCCCCCAGGCTCTTGGCGAACACGTCTTTGAGGATGGCGGCGCGCGGGTCCGATTCGACCAGCGTGTCCGAATAGATCAGCTCGACCTTGCCCTGCGCCGCGGCCCACGAGGGCAGGGTGGCTGCGCACAGGGCGGTGGTGGCACCGAGCAGCGCACGGCGGGTGAGGCGATGGGGCATGGTGTGTCTCCTGAAGGAATGGATGGCCTGAAAGCGGCGCCCGGCAAGCGGTTTCAGTCTTCAGGAAATAATGTACGAACCAGTTAATTCAGTCAACGACAAGCGCGTCGGTGTTTTCCCTAGGCGGTGTCGGAGTGCCGCGCGGGCGGCCGGGCGTGAGCGCGCGCCTCAGAGCGCGAGCAGGAAGCGTTCGATGGTTTCGACCACGCTGCGTCGGCGCAGGGCGATCCAGTCGGGCGAGGCGGCGTCGAACTTGAAGATCAGGCCGAACGTGTGCCGGTTGGAGACGTTGAAGAAGGTGAGCGCCGAAATGGAGGCGTGGATGTCGAGCGGATCGAGGCCCGGGCGGAACACCCCGCTGGCCAGGCCGCGGCGGTAGAGCGATTCGATGGCCGAAATCGCGGGCACGTTCAGGGCCTGGATCTCGGGGCTCTGCGCCAGGTACTGGCCCCGGTTGATGTTTTCGTTCATCACCAGGCGGATGTAGTCCTCGTGCTCGCGGTGGTGGTCGAAGGTGTATTCGACCAGGCGGCGCAGCGCCTCGACCGGGTCGAGGTTTTCCAGATCCAGGTCCGCCTCATGGGTCCGCATCTCCCGGTACGAAGCTTCCAGCACCGCGGTGTACAGACCTTCCTTGCTACCGAAGTAGTAGTAGATCATGCGCTTGCTGGTCTGGGTGGCGTCGGCGATCTCGTCGATGCGCGCGCCCGCCAGCCCTTTTTCGGCGAACTCCTGCTTGGCCACGTCGAGGATGTTGGCCATGGTGCGGTCGGGGTCGTTGGTGCGCAGCGGTTCCTTGCGCGCACCGCGCGCCGGCGGCGTTTTGCGCGTCGCCGCCGGCTTGACCTTTTGTACCGTCTGGTTCATTCGGCCAGTATAGAACCAGCCGGCGATTCCTCAGGCGGCCAGGAAGTGCGTCGCGTCCATCACCTTCAGATCGGCCGCCACGCGTGGGGTGAAGGCCATCTGGTCGAGGATGTCGCGCTGCAGGTCGATGCCGGGCGCGATCTCGAACAGCTCGACGCCTGCGGGGGTGAGGCGGAAGCTGCCGCGCTCGGTCAGGTAGAGCACTTCCTGGCCGCGCACCAGACCCTGCGGGCCGCTGAAGGTGATCTGGTCGACCCGCTTCACCAGCTTCTGCACCGCACCCTGCTGCAGCACGCGCATCTGGCCGTCGCCGGTGGCCAGCTTCACGCCCTTGGCCGCCAGCGTGCCGCAGAACACCACCTTCTTCGCGTTCTGTGCGATGTCGATGAAGCCGCCGGGGCCGACGGTGACGCCGCCCAGGCGGGAGACGTTGACACTGCCTTCTTCGTCCAGCTCGCCGAAACCGAGGCAGGCCACGTCCAGCCCGCCGCCGCCGTAAAAGTCGAACTGCGTCGCGGCGTCGAGCATGGCGGTGGCGTTGCGCGCGTAGCCGAACAGCACGCCGTCCATCAGCGTGCCGCCGTAGGTGCCGTGTTCGATGGTCTGGTAGATACGGTGCTGCTCGTTGCGCGCCGCGATCAGCTTGGCCACCGCGTCGGGCACGCCCACGCCGTAGTTGATGACGGGCCGCGCCTTGCCGGTGTTGAACAGCTCCACCGCGGCACGGCGCGCCACGGCCTGGCGCTCGCTGAACGCTTCCTGCGTGGCGGCCACTTCGCGCGCATGGTCCTCGGCCTCGCTGGCCGCGCGGGCCGCGCCGGTCAGTTCGCCGCTGAAGGCCGGGTCGAAGGGAATCGCGTAGCTGGTCTGCTGGTCCGGATCGACCACGATGGCGTCGACCCAGGCCGAGGGAATGCGCACTTCGCGCGCCTTGAGCGAACCCTTGGGCAGGCGTTCCTTGACCTGCACGATCACCGTGCCACCGCTGTTGCGCGCGGCGAGCGCGAGCGACTGGGCGTCGAGGTTGGCCGCCTCGTGCTCGAAGCTGATGTTGCCGTCTTCATCGGCGGCGCTGGCGCGCACGATGGCGACGTGGATGGGGAAGGGCTTGTAGCGCAGCCACTCGCGCCCGGCGATGGTGATGACCTCGGCCAGGTCTTCATGGGCCGCGTCGTTCATGCGCCCGCCGCCGAAGCGCGGGTCGCAGACCGTGCCCAGGCCGATGTGGCTGATCAGACCGGGCCGGCCGGCGCCGATCTCGCGCATCAGCTGGCTGCTGACGCCGCCGGGCAGGATGTAGGCCTCGATCTTGTTGGACAGCGCGAGTTGCTGCATGGCGGGCGACCAGACCCAGTGGCCACCGATGACCTTCTTCACCAGGCCTTCGTGCGCGAAGCAGTTCATGCCCTTGGTCTTCTTGTCGCCGATGCCCAGGGCGTGCATCACGGTCAAGTTGCGCGGTTGTTGCGTGGACAGGTAACGCGCCTGCACCGCCTCGAACACGTGTGTGGCTTCCATCAGGCCGCCGCCGCCGCCCATCAGGCCCACGGTGTCGCCGTCCTTGATCAGGTTCGCTGCTTCTGCAGCGGTCATGAATTTGCTCATGGTTGTCTCTTTGATATTCGTGAAATCATTTCGCTCGCACCGACGAATGCCTGTGGCGGCCTCCTCATGCTGGGGTACCAGAAATCGTCGGCCGCCGCTCAGATCTCGTTCAACGAAGGGATGTCAGCGGTTCACATCGAAGAGTTGCGCACCCTTCTTGAGCGCCGACTTGGCAATCACCCCCCGGTGAATTTCCGACGTGCCATCGAAGATCCGGTAGATGCGCGCGTCGCGGTAGTAGCGTTCGATCGGCAGCTCCTTGCAGAAACCCATGCCGCCGAAGATTTGCACCGCGCGGTCCACCACGCGGCCCAGTGTCTCGGCCGCGTGCACCTTGACCATGGCGATCTGCTCGCGGGCGTCCAGGCCCTGGTCCAGCATCCAGGCGGCGTGGTAGACCATCCAGCGCGCGGCGTTGATCTCGATCACGCTGTCGGCCAGCATCTGCTGAACCATCTGGAAATCGCCGATGCGGGTGTTGAACTGCTTGCGGTCGTTGGCGTATTCCAGCATCAGCTCGCACACGTGCGTGGCCTTGCCCACGGCGCGCGCGCCCACCTGGGCCAGGCGCACCACGTTCAGCGCGCCCATGGCCAGCTTGAAGCCCTGGCCCTGTTCACCCAGCAGGGCGGCGTCTTCCAGCACCACGTTGTCGAAGAAGAGTTCGAGGTGGGGCGTGCCGCGGATGCCCATCATCTTCTGGTCCTTGCCGACGGTGAAGCCGGGCAGGCCCTTGTCGACCATGAACATGCTGATCTCCTTCTCGCCGGTCTTGGCCGAGACCAGGAAGAAGTCGCTCCACTCACCGTCGCTGATGAAGTGTTTGGCACCGTTGAGCACCCACTGGCCTTGCTCGTTGCGCTTGGCGTGGGTCTTGATGCCAGCGGCGTCCGAACCGGCACCCGATTCGGTGATGGTGATGGCGCAGGTGCGCGTGCCTTCGATGGCGGGCTTGAGCCAGCGCTCGACCTGTTCACCCTTGCAGTGCAGCAGCGGCTCGTAGACGTTGCCGAAGGCGCGGCGGATCAGGATGTCGGTGGTGTGGCCGAACTGTTCCTCGCACAGGATGCGGTCCAGGTTCGACAGGCCGCCGCCACCGAGTTCGGCCGGCATGTTCATGCCGTACAGGCCCAGGGCCTTGGCCTTGGTGTGGATGGCGAGCGCCTTGTCCTGGGGCAGCGCGCCGGTGTTCTCCACCTCGTCTTCGAGGGGTTTGAGTTCTTCGGCGATGAATCGACGCACGGTGTCGATCATCATTTTCTGTTCGTCGTTGAGAGAGAAGTCCATAGTGTCTTTCAGATGGGATGTGAGCCGTCAGTCCACCGCGGGGAGTGCGGTGACTGAACCCAGGACACCACCGGTCCGGCTCCGCCGGCCGGCAGGTGTCGCCCCCCTGGAGGGGGTGCCGCAACGCGGCGCGGGGGTGCGCCCATCAGGCACTGCTGAACCAGCGCGCCCCGAAGAAAAACGGCAGGCGCGACAGGTGTTGGCGGGAATTCCTCATGGCGATCGGCGCAGGGGTGTTCAGCCCGTGAACGGCCGGCTGGCGGCCAGGCAGGTGGCGGCCCATTGCGTCGGGTCGGCGGTTTTCTCGCGCTCGTGGTGCACCACCTCGACGCTCACCGGCAGGTCGGCGGGCAGGGCGGCGAACAGGCCCCGCACGTCGATGTTCCCCTCACCCGGCAGCAGGCGTGCGCAGCGCGCGGTGTGGATCATGTCTTCGGTGCTGAAGTGCGTGCCAGCGGTGGCGTCGCAGATCTGTGCGTAGTGCAGCAACTGCCGCGGGAGGGCGCGGATGTCGTCCAGCGTGGTGGTCGAGCGGCCGAAGTGCAGGGCGTCGACCAGGATCCCAGCATTGGCCGGCATGCCGGCGTTCTGCACCACGCGCAGCGCGGTGTTGGCGTCCTTCACGGCGGTCCAGGGCATGAACTCCAGGTCGGCCGTGAGGCCGTAGGGCGCCATCACCTCGCACAGGCGGGCGTAGTTTTCGGTCAGCCGCGCTTCGTTGGTGTCGTCGCCGGCGACCAGGATGGCCTTGGCCTTCAGGGCGGCGCAGGCGTCGTAGAGCGAGTCCCAGGTGTGCGGATCGAAGCTGTCGCCGATGCGGATGATCTCCACGTCGAAGATGCCGACGCCGGTGTCGGCCAGGGCGGCCAGTGTCTCGCGCAGCACGTCGGGCCGGTCGATCAGGAACTGTTGCGGCGCGCTGGGGCCGTTGGGCCACAGGCGCAGGCCGGCGAACTGGTAGCCCGTGGCGGCGGCCACGCGAACGGCTTCAGGGGGTGTGCAGCGGTGGGCGTTCAGGTAAGCCAATGAGTAGGGGCGCATGGTGGATCCGGAGCAAGGTGTCTGAGGCCGAGAACACCGCGGAACCGGCTTTGCCGGGCCGCTGGTGTTGCCCCTTGAGGGGCGGAGCGGCTGGACGCAGCCAGCCAGCGATGGGGGTGGTCTTATTTCAGCGGGGAGACGGCGGTCGGCAGCGCGATGGTCGAGACCATGTCGGTGGTCAGGTGCGCCGGTCCGCCCTTGGGCGGCCAGATGCCCTGCGCAACCGCGTCGGTGCGGGCCTTGCTGCGCGCGTCCAGCGTGGGGTAGGCCCAGATGTTGGTGAAGCGCAGCGGACCGTCGAGCGCGACCATCGCGACCACGCAGGGCGAGAGCTTTTCGCGCGGCGGCACGTACTGTTCCCACAGGTCGATGGTGGCTTGCACGCCGCCCGGCTTGATGCCGTAGGTGCGGATCTCGTAGACCGGGCCGCTGATGCCGCTTTCGGCACTGGGGCGCACCGGCGTCATCCACGGGAACCCTTGGTAGCTGTGCTGCTCCAGCTTCTGGAAGATCTCGCCGCAGCCGAAGGGCGAAGCGCTTTTCTGCGTGCGGTCGCGTTCGGCCTGCAGGCTGGCCAGATCGGCAAAACCGCGCAGCACGATCATCTGGTTGAGTGGGCCGATGTCGGTGAACCAGCAGGCCAGCAGTTCGCCCTGGGCCTCGGGCGCGGTGCAGAAAGCCTGCACGTTCTGGGCGGCGGTGCCGGCGGTGCCGAAAGGCAGGGTCAGGGTGGCGAGTTCGTAGAACATGGGTCGTCCTTGTGGAAGTCAGAGGGGAAGGGGGTGGCCGGCTGCGTGGTGCGCGGCGATCCAGCCGAAGGTCATGGCGGGGCCGAGCGTGATGCCGCCCGCGGGGTAGTGGCCGGCCATCATGGAATCCATGTCGTTGCCGCCCGCGTAGAGGCCGGGGATGGGCTGGCCCGTGGCGTCGAGCACCTGGGCGCTGGCGTTGACCTGCAGCCCGGCGAAGGTGCCCAGGCTGCCGGCGACGATGCGCACGGCGTAGAACGGGCCGCGTTCGACCGGCCCCATGCAGGGGTTGGGCCAACCGCGTTCGGCGGCGAAGGCGGCATCGCCCTGGATGCGGTTGTAGGGCGTTTCCCCCTTGGCGAAGTCGGCATCCTTGCCCGTGCTGACCATGGCGTTGTAGCGCTGCACGGTGCGCTCCAGGCCGTCGGCCGCGATGCCGCAGGCGCGGGCCAGTTCGGGCAGGGTGCGGCCGCGTTTCACATACCCGTTGGCCAGCATCGGGCCCAGAGGCATGGGAGCGGGTTTGGCGGCGCCCAGGCCGTAGTGGCGCATGAAGTGATGGTCGCAGACCAGCCAGGCCTGCACCGGCTGACCGGCAGGGGTGGCCTGGATCAGCGCCTGCATCACGTCGTGGTACGAGTCGGCCTCGTTGGTGAACCGTTGGCCGTTGGCGCGCACCATGATCAGGCCGGGTTTGGCGCGCTCGATCAGGTGCGGGAAGTGGGCGAACGAGCCGTCGCGGCGCGGCACTAGGGAGACCGGCGCCAGCGCGGCGGCCTGCAGCCCGGTGGTGCCGACCTGGCCACCAGCGCTTTCGCCCAGGCGCAGGCCGTCGCCGGTGTTGCCGTGGGAAGCTGCTGACCAGTGTTCGGCGCCGGTGGGGGCGTGCGGCAGCAGGGCACGCTTGCGTTCGGTGTCGTGCGGGAAGCCGCCGCAGGCCAGCAGCACACCGCGCGCCGCGTGGACCTCGACCGCGCCGTCGGGTGTGTTCAGCACCGCGCCGGTCACGCGCTCGCCGTCGCGCAGGAGCCGGCGCGCCGGGCTGGCGGTGCGGATCTGCACGCCGGCTTCGAGGGCCGAGGTGGCCAGCGCCGCGACCAGTGCATTGCCGTTGACCAGGCGCATGCCCCGGCGGTGGACCAGCAGGTCCTTCCAGTGCGCCAGCACGCGTTTTGTGACGTACCAGAACGAGGCCGGTTGGCGCATGGCGTTGAGGAAGTGGCGCAGTTCGGCGCCCGAGGCGATGCCCATGCCCCAGAGCGTGGTCTCGGGCAGGGCCGGCTTGAGGTCGGCGATGCGGCCACCCAGGCGCCGGCCGTCGAACGGGGCGGCGCAGAGCGAGCGGCCGCCGAGCGCGGCGTGGGGCGTGCGGCCGTGGAAATCGGGGATGGCGTTGCCGTCGATGAAGCGCAGGGCGGTCTTCGAGCGGAAGAACTCCACCATGCGCGGCGCCGCTTCCAGGAAGGTGCGCGCGCGGGCTTCATCGAAGCGGTCGCCGAGTTCGTGGCGCAGGTAGGCCAGCGGCTCGTCGATGGGCTCGGTGATGCCGGCCTCGACCGCGAGTGGGTTGCGGGGCAGCCACATCCAGCCGCCCGACCACGCGGTGGTGCCGCCGAACTGGGCGTCTTTTTCGGCGACGATGACGTTCAGTCCGAGGTGGGCGGCCGTCACGGCGGCGGCCAGGCCGCCGGCGCCGGAGCCGATCACCAGAAGATCACAGGAAAGGGCAGTGTCGGGTGATCGCTCGGACATGAACAGGGGTGAGCGCCGTCAGACGGCGTAGATGGGCTTGCGGCCTTTGACGTCGCCCGGGGCGGCGGTCTCGGCCGTGAGGTTGAAGAAGGGCGAAGCGCCGCTGGCGGCGGCCAACTGGGCCGCGATGGACAGCAGCTCGGGCACCAGCGACTGCATGCGTTCGGCGGTGAAGCGCACCGTCGGGCCGGCGATGGTGAGCACGCCGATGGCGGGCTGGCCGGCAAAACGCACGGGTGCCGACATGGCCGACAGGCCCAGGCTGTAGGTGTCCACCGTGAGGCTGTAGCCTTGCTCGCGCGTCTGGTGCACGGCGTCGAGCACCGCCTGCAGGCTGGTGGGCGCTTTGGGGCCGAACTGTTCGGGCGCGCCGAGCCCTTGTTTGGCGACCAGGGCGAGTGCGGCGTCGTCGCTGAGCGTGGACATCCAGGCCCAGCCGGAGGACGAGCAGGACAGGCGTGCGTCGGAGCCCATGTCCGGGTCGTAGCGCAGGCCCTGGCGGGCGCCCTGGGCACGGGCCACCCAGGTCAGGCGCTCACCATCGACGACCGACAGGCGCACCAGTTCACCCGAAACCTCGGCCAACTGGTTGAGCAGCGGCTGCGCGATGTCCACGATGCCGGAGTTGCTCAGGTAGGACAGCCCCATACTCACCAGCTTGGTGGTCAGCAGGTAGTCGCCATGGCCGCGGGTCTGGCGCACATAGCCCAGCCGCACCAGGTCGGCCAGCAGACGGTGCACACCGCTGCGCGGGATGTCAAGCCGGTCGGCAATCGCGGCCAGCTCCATGCCTTCGCCGTGTTGCGACAGCAGTTCGAGGATGCCGAGGGTTCGTTCGAGGACGCCGTTCATGGTGGGTGTTCCGTGGGTGCAGGAAAACCTCAGACGGTACAGGAAACCGCGGTGCCGCTGGCGGCCGCGTCGAGCACGGCGCGCGTGGCCTGCAGGGTGCGCAGGCCGTCCAGCGCGCTGCACAGCGGGGCCTCTTCGCCGCAGATCACGGCGGCGAAATGCAGCAACTGGCGCGTGTACGGGTCGGCCTTCAGGGCGGTGCGTTGCTCGCGCGTGATCGGGTGGTGCCAGTGGCGCTCGCCCTCGTAGTGCCAGAGGGAAAGGTCGGGCAGCGAGAGCGAGCCCTCGGTGCCGGCGATGAACAAGGTGTTGAGATCCTGGCGCGGGTACTGGTCCTGTTCGCTGGCGCAGAAATCCCAGCACCAGGGCGCGACCGCGGTGTCGGACAGCAGCAGCGTGCCGAGCGCGCCGCTGGCAAAGCGGAGCAGGGCGCCCGCCGTGTCCTCCACCGCGAAGCCGCGCACCGCGTTGCTGGCGAGTGCCTGCACCTGGGTGATCTCGCCGCACAGGAAGCGCAGCATGTCGATTTCGTGGATCAGGTTGATCAGCACCGGGCCGCCGCCGGGCTCGCGTCGCCAGGCCATGTCGAAATAACCCTGCGGTTTGTAGAAGCAGGCCATGGCGTTGGCGCCGACGATGCGGCCGAGCCGGCCGCTGGCGATGGTCTCGCGCGCCTGCCGGTTGATCGGGTTGTGGCGGCGGTGGTGTCCCACCAGCACCGGCACGCCGGTGGTGGCCTGTGCGTCGACCAGTTGCTGGGCCTCGGCCACCGCGTCGGCGACCGGTTTTTCGACCAGCGCCGCGACACCGCGCGCCAGGCAGTCCAGGGCCATGGGCACGTGGGCCGGGTTGGGTGTGGCGACGACGGCACCCTGTGGCTGGAAGCGTTCGAGGGCGCCGAGGTGGTCGGGTGCCCAGTCCACGCCCAGGGACTCGGCGAGCTGGCGGCCGGCGTCCGACGGGTCGGCGATGCCGGCCAGGGTCAGCCCGGGGGTGCGCTGGATGCGGTCGATGTGGGTGCGGCCGATGGCGCCGGCACCGATGACCAGAAGGCGGACGGTGTGCATGGTCGTGTGTTGTCTCCGGCACCAAGTTTAGTCAAAAAAAGAACAACATTCAATACTTGAACACAATTCCACTTTTGCATATGATCCAGATCAACCACCCGATCCCTTGCAGATCCGAGCGAGACACATGACACAGAACCTCAGCGGCGCCACGCGCCTGCACTACATCGTGGGCGACCCCATTGCCCAGGTGAAATCCCCTGCGGGCGTGAGCCAGGCGTTTGCCGACCATGGCCGCGATGCGGTCTGCGTGCCGGCCCACGTGTCGCCGGCCCATCTGGCCGACTGGGTGCGCGGCGCTTCGCTGGCCCAGAACGTGGACGGCATCATCGTGACGGTGCCGCACAAATTCGCCTGCACCGACCTGTGCGCGACGACCTCCGAGCGCGCCGCCTTCCTGCACACGGTCAACACCATGCGCCGCAACGCCGACGGGACCTGGCACGGCGACATGTTCGATGGCCTGGGCTTCGTCACCGCCATGCAGGAAAAGGGGTGCGAGCCGGCGGGCAAGAAAACCCTGCTGGTCGGCGCCGGCGGCGCCGGTTCGGCCATCGCCCACGCGCTGGTGATGGCCGGTGTGAGTCAGTTGGCCATTCACGACCCCGATGACCAGCGCCGTGGTTCGCTGGTGGATCGCCTGGCCGGCCTGGGCCGGTGCCCGGTGGGCCACGGCAGCGCCGACCCGACCGGGTTTGATCTGGTGCTCAACGCCACCCCGGTGGGCATGAAAGACGGCGACCCCTACCCGCTGGATGTGGCGAAGCTGACGCCCGCCATGTTCTGCGGCTGCGTCATCACCGCCCCGGTGGTTACCCGCTTCATCGCCGCCGCGCGCGAAAAGGGCTGCGCCACCATGACCGGTGCCGACATGTTTGCCCGCGTGCGCGACCTCATGGTCGCTTTCCTGCTGGGGGCCTGACCATGCAAGTCATTTCATCCCTTCAGGCGCTGCCGGCCGGTTCGGCGCAGGACCTGGTTGTGGTCGGCGCCGGCGGCGCCGGCATGGCGGCGGCGCTGTTTGCGGCGCTCGATGGCCGGAAAGTGCTGCTGGTCGAGCGCACCGGGCATGTGGGCGGTACCACGGCGCTGTCGGCCGGCACCACCTGGGTGCCGGGCACGCATCACGCGGCCCAGGTCAACCCGAGCGACACGCTGGCCGACGCTGCCCGCTACCTGACCAACGCCATCGGTGACCGCACGCCCGCGGCCTTGCGCCAGGCCTTTCTCGACCACGGGGCCGAGGCGGTGCGCTGCCTGGAAACCCGGACCGAGGTGAAGTTCCGGCCGTACCCCAAGCACCCCGACTACATCTCCGACCTGGGAGGCTCGACCCTGGCCGGTCGGGCGCTTGAACCGCTGCCCTTCGACGGTCGCCTGCTCGGTGACCTGTTCAAGCTGGTGCGCCCGCCGATCCCCGAATTCACCGTGCTCGGCGGGATGATGGTCGACCGCACCGACATCAACCACCTGCTGGCGCTGGGCAAGTCCTTCGCCTCGTTCCGGCATGCGCTGAAGATCATTGTTCGCCACGGCATGGACCGCCTGTCGTACCCGCGCGGCACGCGGCTGGTGATGGGCAATGCCCTCGTCGCGCGCCTGCTGTATTCGCTCTCGAAGCAGTCGGGCGTGACCCTGCTGCTCAACACCGCGGTCGCGTCCTTCGAACGTGGCGACGAGGGCGTGACCGGGCTCACCCTGCAGGCCGGCGCCGACCGCCGCACCGTGGCGGCGAAGGGCGGGGTGGTGCTGGCTTCAGGCGGTTTCAACCGCCACGCCGAACTGCGCGCACGCATGCTGCCCGGTGCCGACATGGGCTGGTGCCCCGCCGCACCGGGCCATACCGGCACGGCCCACGCGCCGGCCCAGGCGGTCGGTGCGGCCTACGGCCAGGGCGCCCTGAGCAATGCCTTCTGGGCGCCCGTGTCGCTGCGCCCGCGTGCCGACGGCAGCACCGCGGTGTTTCCGCACTTCGTGATGGACCGTGCCAAGCCCGGCATGCTGACCGTGAACCAGGCGGGCCAGCGTTTCGTCAACGAAAGCACGTCTTACCACCTGTTCGGTCTGGCGATGCAGGCGGCGAACCAGGTTTCGCCCAGCATCCCGGCCTATCTGGTGTGCGACGCGACCGCGCTGAACCGGTACGGCATCGGCATGGTGCGCCCCGGGGCCAGTGCCAAGGATCTGGCGCCTTTCCTCGCCGATGGCTACCTCATCCAGGGCGCCACGCTGGACGAGCTGGCGCAGGCGCTGGGCATCGATGCCGTGGGCCTGAAAGCCAGCGTGGACGAGATCAACCGCTGCGCCGCGTCGGGTGTCGACCCGCGCTTCCACCGCGGCGAGACGGCCTACCAGCAGAACATCGGCGATGCCACCGCCGGCACGAAGAACCCCAACATCGGCCCGCTGACCACGGCCCCGTACTACGCGGTGAAGCTTTACCCCGGCGACATCGGTGCCGCCACCGGTTTCGCCGCCGACGGCGATGCCCGCGTGCTGGACGTCACGGGCCAACCGATTGACGGTCTTTACGCTGTCGGCAACGACATGCACTCGATCATGGGCGGCGTCTACACGGCGCCGGGCATCACCATCGGCCCCGGGCTGGTGTTCGCGTCGCTGGCGGCGCGGCACGCGGGGACCCGGCTTACGGGGAAACCCTAAAATTGATCGATATTCGATCAGGTTTGTCTGATTGACGATCAATTCAAACCGCTTTGCATGGACCGGACCAAGACCCCGGTTCTACATTCCAGCCCCTGAGCCCGGGCATTCAGGGCTTCAAACCCCTCACCACTCGAAGGAGACATCCGATGCAGCCGTTCAAACGTCAACTCCTGGGCGCCGCACTGGCCGCCGCCACCCTGGTCGGTCTGAGCGCCCCGGCGCAGGCCCAGAACTACCCCGAGCGCGATGTGACCGCCGTGATCCAGTGGGGCGCCGGCGGTGGCACAGACGTGGCCATGCGCGGTTACGCGCCCTATGCCGAAGAGGCGCTGGGCCGCAAGATCGTGCTGCAGAACAAGCCGGGTGCCTCGGGCGCCATCGGGGCCAACTTCGTGCTGCAGCAGCCGGCCGACGGGTACACCATCCTGATGGGGGCCGAGCCGCAGTCGCTGTTCCGTGTCATGGGCGTGGCCGATTTCGACTACGACAGGTTCACCCCGATCAACATCGCCGCCGTGGCCAACACCATCCTGCTGGTGGCCCGTCCGGACGCGCCCTGGGCCAACACCCAGGACCTGCTGAGCTTTGTCCAGGCCAACCCGAAGAAGGCCAAGCAGTACCTGGCGGGCCAGGGCACCGTGCCGTTCACCATCAACGCCATGATGAGCACGCTGACCAAGTTCGAAACCATCCAGGTGCCGTTCGACGGTGACGGTCCGGCCATCGCCGCCCTGCAGGGTGGCCACGTGGACTTCGGCTTCATCGCCTCCGGCTCCGCCATCGAACACGTGAAGGCCGGCCGCCTCAAGGCGCTGGGCGTGCTCAGCGACAAGCCCTTCCAGGGAATTGCGCCCATGACCGACGCGCCGTCGCTGCGTGGCATCACCAAGTACCTGCCCTGGGGCTCCTGGTACGGCGTGTTCGTGCGCAAGGAAACGCCCGAGCCGGTCAAGGCCAAGCTGATCGCCGCGTTCAAGAAGGCGGGCGAGAACCCGCAGTACCGCAGCATGATGGAAGGCCGGGGCACCACCATGCTGAACATCAGCGGTGCCGAGGCCGAGGCCTTCATCAAGAAGTTCCAGTCCACCACGGCGTGGCTCTACCAGGGTGCCGGCGCGGCCAAGAAGGACCCTGCCACGCTGGGCATTGCCAAGCCCTGACGCGGCAGCGGGTTCAGGCGGTCCGGGGCGAAGGGTTCGCCCGGACCGCCTTGGGCACCCTTTGATCACCACAACGAGGAGAACACCATGCACACCAGCCATCCGCGGCTGCCCGGTGAGCTGACCTTCATGGCCCTGGTCGTGCTTTTCAGCGCGTTCATGCTCTGGGCTTCCTACAGCATTTCACAGTTCACATCCATCACCTCACCCGGCGTGTTTCCCATGCTGTGCGCGGCGGCCATGCTGGTCACCGGACTGATGAGCCTGGTCAAAACCGCCCGGGCCCGCCTGGTGCTCGATGACGGCGAAGGCTGGGTGCAGCAACTGGTGCGCAAGCTGTTCCCGCTGCAACTGGTGCTATTCACCGGCCTCATCGTGGCCTACATGCTGCTGCTGGAGGTGCTGGGCTTCCTGGTGGCCTCCTACCTGTTCCTCGTGATCTCGATGCCCGTGCTGGGCAGTCGCCGCATCGGCCTGAATTTCCTGGTGAGCCTGGTGACGCTGGCGGTGATCTTCGTGGTGTTCCGCACCGCCTTCTCGGTCGTGTTGCCCGCGGGCAGCCTGGTCGGCCCCTACCTGCCGGAGTTGCTCAAATGATGGAAGCCCTGGGTTACTTTCTGATGTCCTGGCTGGACATCAGGATGCTCGCGCTGACAGCGCTGGGCACTTTCGCCGGCATCTACATCGGCGCCATCCCGGGCCTGTCGGTCACGATGGCGGTGTCGATCCTGATCTCGTTCACCTTCAAGTGGGACGTCAACGAAGCCCTGGCGCTGATCTCCGGCATCTACCTCGGTGGTGTCTACGGAGGCTCGCGCACCGCCATCCTGCTGAACATCCCCGGCGCGCCCTCGGCCATCGCCACGGGCCTGGACGGCTACCCCCTCGCCAAGCGCGGTGAAGCCGGCCAGGCCATCGGCCTGACTACGGTGATTTCAGTCTACGGCGGTTTCATCGGCATCCTGGCGCTGGCCGTGGCCGCCCCGGCGGTCTCCAGCCTGGCGCTGAAATTCGGCCCGCGCGAATACCTGTTGCTGGCGCTTTGGGGCATCCTGCTGGTGGGCAGCCTGTCGGGCGAATCGCTCTCCAAGGGCATCTTCTCCGGCGCCCTGGGCGCGCTGATCGCCTGTGTCGGTCTCGACCCAATGACGGGGGAACAGCGCCTGACCTTCGGCAGCCTGCAGCTCTCGGCAGGCATCTCCTACATCGCCGCCATGATCGGCTTCTTCGGCGTGGCCGAGGTGATCGCGCAGATCCACGACCTCAAGCTCAAGGCCATCAAGCAGAACGTCAGCAAGATCATTCCGCCGTGGGGCCTGGTGCGCAAGCACCTGGGTCTGGCCACGCGCACCTCGACCATCGGGGTGGTGGTGGGCGCGCTGCCCGGTGCCGGTGGTGACATCGCCGCGCTCATGGCCTACGACCACGCCAAGCGCTCGGTGAAAAACCCGTCGCGCCCGTTTGGCGAGGGCGCTTACGAAGGCCTGGTGGCGCCCGAGTCGGCCAACAACGCCGCCGTCGGCGGCGCCTACGTGCCCATGCTGACCCTGGGCATTCCAGGGGACGCGGTCACCGCCGTGATCATCGGTGCGCTCTACATCCACGGCCTGAAGCCGGGACCGATGCTGATGATCGAGACCCCGCACCTGTTCTGGTTCGTGGTGGGCTCGCTGTGCCTGGCCAACATCTTCCTGCTGATCTTCGGCCTGACCGGCATCAAGATCTTCGCCAAGATCGTTGAGACGCCCAAGCCCATCCTGCTGCCGCTGATCCTGGTGCTGTCGGCGGTGGGGGCCTACGCCATCAACAACAACCCGGTCGACGTGTACTGGATGCTGGGCTTCGGCCTGCTGGGCTACCTGCTCAAGATGTACGGCTTCCAGGTCGGGCCGGTGATCCTGGGCATGATCCTCGGCCCCATCATGGACCGCAGCTACCGGCAGGCCATGCTGTCCACCGGCGAAGACGTCGGCCTGTTCGTGACCGAGTTCTTCACCACGCCGCTGTCGGCCATCCTGCTGGCCGCCCTGGTGTTCACGGTGGTCAGCCAGACCGGTTGGTACAAGCGGCTGAGAAATCGGTAAGTCTCGTGCGGTTGCGCAGCTTGAAGACCCTCGGGCCTGTGTTGCCCGGGGACGGGCTGTCAGGCGGTCGAGGGGTTGGCGAGCTGCGCCAGCGCCTGGGCGCGGAACTCCCGCGGGCTCAGGCCGGTGTGGCGTTTGAAGAAGCGGCTGAAGTAGGCGTCGTCCTCGAAGCCGAGTTCGGCTGCCAGCTGTTTGACGCTGCTCACCGTGTAGACCAGTTCGCGCTGGGCTTCGTGCACCAGCCGGGCGTTGATGACGTCCAGTGCCGACATGCCCAGCACTTCGCGGCAGATGCGCGAGAGCTGGCCGGCCGTCAGGCCCAGCGCGTCGGCATAACCCTGCACGGGGCGGTGGTGCCGGAAGTCGCGGTCCAGCAGGGCCCGGAACTGCTGGATCTGCCGTTGCTTGCGCGAGCCCGTGGTGGGCCCCGCAATCCCGGTGGAAGCGCCGGTACCTGCCAGCCGCGCCACCTGCACCAGCAGGGCGGTCAGCAGGGCCATGCCCGCGGCGGTCTGTCCCGTGTTGTGCGTGCGCGATTCGTGCTCGATCGCGAGAAACAGCGGCATCAGCGAGGCCTGCGCGCCCGGGTCTTCCGACAGGGCGATCACGCGCGGGGTGCGGATCGTGTCGACCAAGTCCGGCATCAGGATCGCCGACAGCGACTCCAGCACCTTCTGCGTCGCGGTGACCACGGGGCCGTCCACATCCGGCGAGAAGTGAAACCCGTGCGCGGCCCCGGCCGGCACCATGATCAGGCAGGGCGCGCGCGCGGGAATGCGCGCACCGTTCATGCGGACCTCGCTCGACCCGGCGGTCAGCAGCAGCAACTGCACAAAAGCGTCGTGGCGGTGAACCTGGATTTCCCACTGGTAGGGGGCCGATCGCTGCGGGATCCACTCGAAGTTGAACGAGTTGGACCAGGCCGGTGCGTCCTGGTCGCCGTAGAGCGCGTAGTTGGGAATGCGGGTGGCCATGAGCAGATCCGGTTAATGCATGAATTGTCCTGTTGGTGGCCGAGATCGTCAAACCAGAAAAACGGCGCGGACCGAACAATGAACCGCATTCCAATCAGGAGACAGGTATGTCATCAACACCCCCCCACTGGCTTGGCCTGAAGGGCCGCGTCTGCGCCGTCACCGGAGCGGCCAGCGGCATCGGCGCCGCTGTTGCCCGGCAGCTGCTCGAAGCCGGTGCCCATGTCGCGCTGATCGACCGCGACGCCGAAGGCGCACGACGCCAGGCCGATGTCCTGCAGCAGGAATGGGGTCTTCAAGGCCAACGCATCCTGGCCATCGCGTGCGACATCTCGAGCGAAACGCAGACCCTGGAGGCGGCCCAAAAAGTGCAGTCCGAGATGGGCGATGTTTCGGCCCTGATCAACAACGCCGGCCTGTTGAAGGCTGGGACACTGGAGAGCGTGAGCGTGGCCGACTGGAACACGGTGCTGTCGGTGAACCTGACGGGCTACCTGCTGTGCGCGCGGGCCTTCAAGGCGCAACTGCAGC
>NZ_BSPB01000041.1:0-31850 GCF_030160815.1 Hydrogenophaga electricum
CCGGCGGCGCCCGCGAGCGAACCGCTGGCGGTCGCCGCCCCGGCGCCCGTCGAAGCCACCCCGGCACCGGTCGCCCCCGCCCGTCCGGCGGCCAAAGCCACTGCCCCCAGTGCGGCAGCGCCGGAATCGAGCACGCTGCGCGTGTCGGTGAGCAAGGTCGACCAGCTCATCAACCTGGTGGGCGAACTGGTCATCACCCAGGCCATGCTCGCGCAGAAGAGCCGCGAACTGGACGTGAGCGCCAACCAGCCCCTGCTGGCCGGCCTGGCCGACCTGGACCGCAACACCCGCGACCTGCAGGAAGCGGTGATGTCGATCCGCATGATCCCGATGTCGGTGGTGTTCAGCCGCTTCCCGCGCATGCTGCGCGACCTGGCCGGCAAGCTGGGCAAGAAGGTCGAGCTGATCACGCATGGCGAAGCCACCGAGCTGGACAAGGGCCTGATCGAGAAGATCACCGATCCGCTCACGCACCTGATCCGCAACAGCTGCGACCACGGTATCGAAATGCCCGAAGAGCGCCTGGCCAAGGGCAAGACCGAACACGGCACCATCACGCTGTCGGCCTCGCACCAGGGCGGCAGCATCCTGATCGAAGTGCGCGACGACGGCAAAGGCCTTTCGCGCGAGAAGCTGCTGAAGAAAGCGCGCGAAAAAGGCATGGACGCCCCCGACACCCTCAGCGATGCCGAGGTGTGGAACCTGATCATGGCGCCCGGCTTCTCCACCGCCGAGGTGGTGACCGACGTCTCGGGCCGCGGCGTCGGCATGGACGTGGTCAAGAAGAACATCGCCTCGCTGGGTGGCACGGTGGAAATCGATTCCGCCGAAGGCTACGGCATGAGCGTCAAGGTGCGGCTGCCGCTGACCCTGGCCATCATGGACGGCATGAGCGTGCGCGTCGGCCAGGAAACCTACATCCTGCCGCTGTCGTCGGTGATCGAGTCCTTCCAGGTCCAGCCGGGGCACATCAACACCGTGGCCCAGGGCGCGCGCCTGGTGAAGGTGCGCGAGGAATACATGCCGGTGATCGCGCTGGAGCAGGTGTTCGACGTGCCCCGCTTCGACGATGACGCGCCGTCCACCCCGATCATGGTCGTGGTCGAGGCCGAGGGCTCGCGCGCCGGCATGCTGGTCGACGAACTGCTCGGCCAGCAGCAGGTGGTCATCAAGAACCTCGAAACCAACTACCGCAAAGTGCCCAACGTCTCGGGCGCCACCATCCTCGGCGATGGCCATGTGGCGCTCATTCTGGACACCTCGGGTCTTGTCAGGCGTTCGCGTCACTGATCATGAAACCCCATGCGGCGGCAACGCACTCGCCAGGCCGGACCGGCGTCGCCGGGGGTCTGGCCTTGCCGGACGACGGCGGCCCCGTGGCCGAAGGCCGCGAGTTCGTGTGGTCGAACGCGGACTTCAACCGCATCAAGGCGCTGATCTACCAAAAGGCCGGCATCAGCCTGCACGATGGCAAACACGCCATGGTCTACAGCCGCGTCTCGCGCCGGCTGCGGGAAACCGGCCACAACAGCTTTCGCGACTACCTCGATGTGCTCGAACGCAGCGACGGTCCGGAGTGGCAGGAATTCATCAACGCGCTGACCACCAACCTCACCTCGTTCTTCCGCGAACAGCACCACTTCGACATCCTGGCGCAGTTGCTGGCCTCGCGCCGCCAGCAGCCCTGGCGCATCTGGTGCGCCGCCGCATCCACCGGGGAAGAGCCGTATTCGATCGCGATCACGGCCGCCGAGGCTCTGGGCATGGGTGGGCAGTTCCAGGTGGTGTGCAGCGACATCGACACCAAGGTGCTGGCAACCGCCGCCAAGGGCATCTACCGGCTCGACGGCGTCAAGGGGCTGAGCCAGGAGCGGCTGCAGCGGTTTTTCATGCGCGGCAGGGGCGCCAACGAAGGGCTGTTCCGGGTCAAGCCCGACCTGCAGAAACACGTGGAGTTCCGCGTCATCAACCTCATCGAAGAGCTGCCGCTGCGCGACGCCTTCGACGTGGTGTTCTGCCGCAACGTGATGATCTATTTCGATGGCCCGACCCAGCGGCAGGTGCTCGAACGCATCCACCGGGTGATGAAGCCCGGGGGCATGCTGTTCGTCGGCCACGCCGAGAACTTCAGCGATGCACGGCTGCTGTTCAGCCTGCGCGGAAAGACGGTGTATGAACGCCTATGAATCCACGCTGCCCGGGCACTCTCCGGCGGTTGCTGGCGTGTCGGCCCGCAGCAGCCTCGAAGCCCTGAAGGCACGCCCGCGCAAGCCGGGCGAAGCCTCGTTCTTCTATCACGACCACCATTTCAAGCACGACGCGGTCAAGGTGCTGCCCGGCGAGTACTACGTCACCAGCGACGACCTGCTGATCATGACCGTGCTCGGCTCGTGCATCGCCGCCTGCATCTGGGACCCGCGCGTGCGCGTGGGTGGCATGAACCATTTCATGCTGCCCGAAGGCGGCGCCGACACCTCCGGCCGCTACGGCTCCTACGCGATGGAACTGCTCATCAACGAAATGATGAAGCTCGGCGCCCGGCGCGAACACATGCAGGCCAAGGTCTTCGGCGGCGGGCAGGTGATGCACAGCTTCACCACGATGAACGTGGGTGAGCGCAACACGCAGTTCGTGCTCGACTACCTGAAGACCGAACGCATCGCCATCGTTTCCAAGGACGTGCTGGACATCTATCCGCGCAAGGTCTGCTACTTCCCGGCCACCGGCAAGGCGATGGTCAAGCGCCTGGCGCATTCGCATCCCGAAACGCTGGAATCCCAGGAACACCGCGGCAATGCGGCGGTGGTGGTCACGGCCACGGCCGGCGGCTCGGTGGATCTGTTCTGAGGGAGACAACAATGACCCGAATCCGTGTGGTGGTGGTGGACGACTCGGCCCTGGTGCGCAGCCTGCTGTCGGAAATCATCAACCGACAGAGCGACATGCAGTGCGTGGGCGCGGCCAGCGATCCGCTGGTGGCGCGCGAAATGATCCGCGAGCTCAACCCCGACGTGATCACGCTCGACGTGGAAATGCCCCGCATGGACGGGCTGGAGTTTCTCTCGCGCCTGATGCGGCTGCGCCCGATGCCGGTGGTGATGGTCTCCACCCTGACCGAGCAGGGCGCCGACATCACGCTGCGTGCGCTCGAAATGGGCGCCGTGGACTACGTGGCCAAGCCGCGCATCGGCATCGCCAGCGGGCTCAACGAACTGGCCACCGACATCGTCGACAAGATCCGCATCGCCGCCAGCGCCCACGTCAAGCGCCTGGCGGCTCCACACGGCACGCCGGCCGCTGCGGGCCACGTCGAGGCCGGCGTGCCCGAAGTGCCGCGCGGGCCGCTGCCGCGCCTGTCGACCGAAAAAGTCATCTGCATCGGGGCATCCACCGGCGGCACCGAAGCCATTCGCGAGGTGCTGACCCCGATGCCGGCCGACTCGCCGGCCATCGTCATCACCCAGCACATGCCGCCCGGCTTCACCACCAGCTTCGCGGCGCGCCTGAACAGCCTGTGTCGCATCCGGGTGGCCGAAGCCCGCGACGGCGAGCGCATCCTGCCCGGCCACGCCTACATCGCACCCGGTGGGCGCCACCTGCGCATCGACCGCAGCGGCTCCAACTATGTCGCCGTGCTCGACGACACCGAACCGGTCAACCGCCACCGGCCCTCGGTGGAAATGCTCTTCCGCTCGGCCGCCCGCGTGCTCGGCCCCAACGCGCTGGGCGTGATGCTCACGGGCATGGGGGCCGACGGTGCGCAGGCGATGCGCGAAATGAAGGACGCCGGCAGCTACAACTACGTGCAGGACGAAGCCAGCTGCGTGGTCTTCGGCATGCCCCGCATGGCCATCCAGTTCGGCGCGGCGCACGAAGTGCTGCCCCTCAAACAGATTGCCCCGGCCCTGTTGAACCGCCTCGCCACCAGCCCCGGCAGCGTGCGCCACCGGATCTGACCCCTCACCCCACCCACTCCGCGGAGTCCCCATGAAAACCCGTCGCCAATTCGGCCATGCCGTCGTGCTGGCCTGCCTGTCGCTGTTCGCCCTCTCGGCCTGGTCGCTGGATGCGCCCCAGGAGCGCATCGTGCTCACCGTCACCGGCAAGATCACCGAGAAAAACACCCCCGACAGCGCCCGCTTCGACATGAAAATGATCGAAGCCCTGCCCCAGCACACCTTCACCACCCGCACGCCCTGGTACGACCAGCCCGTGACCTTCACCGGTCCCCTGCTGTCGGACGTGCTGGCCGCCGTGAAGGCATCGGGCACCACGCTCTCGGCCACTGCGATCAACGACTACCGCATCAGCATCCCGCTCGCAGACGCCGCCCAGCACGGCGTCATCATGGCGCGGCTGCTCAACGGCAAGCCCATACCGGTGCGCGAAAAGGGCCCGCTGTTCATCGTCTACCCCTTCGACAGCAAAGCCGAACTGCGCACCTCGGTCTACTACGAGCGCTCGATCTGGCAGCTCAAGGCACTGGACGTGCAGTGATGTGGCCCTCCACCAACCTGGCCCAATGGGAGCGTCGCCACTGGGCCCTGGTGATCCTGGCGCTGCTGGCGGTGACGCTCACGCCGCTGGGCTGGATCCAGTGGCGCCAGGTGCGCCTGCTCGACAACGTCGCCAGCAACCAGGTCGACTCCATCATGTGGCAGGCCTACCAGCTCGAACGCGAGCTCTCGCGCCTGGATGACGCGGTGCACAGCGCCGAGGTCGAGCCGGAAGCCGCCGATGCCGACAACCTGGCCGAACGCTACGAGATCTTCCTCAGCCGCATCGACCTGCTGACCAAGATTCCCCGGCACGACCTGATCGAAGGCACCTCCACGTATGCGGATGCCAGGCAGCGGCTGACCGACTTCACGACGATGGTCGAGCCCCTGTTTGCCGATCCGCATGCCCTGCTGAAAGACCCCGAAGCACTCGCGCGCGTGGACAACGCCATCGACAGCCTGCTGCCGGTGCTGGCCGAGCTCACCCGCGACGCCAACCGCGCCGTGGCCCGGTTCGTCGACGAACGCAACGCCCAGTTGCAGCAACAGAGCTACCTGCTGATCGGGCTGGCGACGGTGCAGGCGCTCGGCCTGCTGGCCTTTGTCGCCCTGCTGGTGCGCCACATCCGCAAGCAGCAGCGCCAGTACGCCCGGCTCAAGAAGCTCAGCCGCGAACTGACCGAGGCGCGCGACCAGGCCGAGGCCGCCAACCGCGGCAAGAGCGTTTTTCTGGCCAACATGAGCCACGAAATCCGCACCCCCTTCCAGGGGCTGCTGGGCATGCTCAACCTGCTGGGCGACGCCCAGTTGACCAGCCAGCAGCGCGACTACCTGCAAACCGCCCGCGATTCGGCCGAACACCTGCTGGGCGTGCTCAACGACATCCTCGACGTCTCCACCATGGAGTCGGGCACGCTCAAGCTGTCGGCCGCACCGGTGCACCTGCCCACCGTGGTGCAGGAAGTGAACGACCTGATGCAGGTGGCCGCACGCGACAAGGGGCTCGACTTGAACGCCCACTGCGCCCCCGACCTGCCGGCCTGGGTGCAGGCCGATGCCACGCGCCTGCGGCAGATCCTGTTCAACCTGATCGGCAACGCCATCAAGTTCACGCCGCAGGGCCACATCATGGTGGAGGTGGCCCGCGCACCGCGCCTGCCCGACGGGGTGGCCATCACCGTGCGCGATACCGGCATGGGGATGGACCGCGAGACGCTGGAGCGGCTGTTCACACGCTTCTACCAGGCCGACAACTCGCTGCGCCGCCGCATCGGCGGCACCGGCCTGGGCCTGGAAATCTCGCGCAACCTGGCCCGCATGATGGGGGGCGACATCCAGGTCAGCAGCCAGCAGGGTATGGGCTCGGTGTTCACGGTCACGCTCAGCCTGCCGCTGGCCGAGGCGCCGCCCGAGAGCGCGACGGCGCCGATCGACCCCAGCCACAGCCGCCGCCTGCGGTTGCTCGTGGCCGAGGACCACCCGATCAACCTGAAGTACATGAGCATCCTGCTGGAGAAGATGGGGCACGAGGCCACCTTCTGCGAAAACGGCCAGGAAGCGCTACAACTGCTGGCGCGCGAAACCTTCGACGCGGTGCTGCTCGACTACCACATGCCCGTGCTCGACGGCATGGCCACCACCGAAGCCATCCGCCAGATGGACGGGCCGGCGTCGCAGATCAAGGTGATCCTGGTCACGGCCGACGTCGTCAACGACACCCGCAAACGGGCGCTGGAAGTCGGCGTCAACGAGTTCACGAGCAAACCGCTGCAGGCGCAGGACCTCGAAGCGGCCCTGGCCCGCTGCGGCCTGCTCGACCCGCCCGAACAGTCGGTGCCGGGGCTGGTGGTGCAGCGGGTTTCGGGGCATTCCCCGCTGTCGAGCTACGAGCTGCCCATGCGGCTGCCCGACCCGGCGTCGTCGCTGATCGGCACCGTGCTCGACACGGAGTCGTACACCGAAGTGCTCTCGATGATGCCCGACGACTCGCTGCACGAGATGCTCGACACGCTGTTCGCGCCCCCCGAAGGCACGGTGCACAAGCTGCTGCAGGCGCTGGCCGACAAGGACCGCGAAGTCGCCGGGCACGAAGCCCATCAGCTCAAGGGCACGTCGCTGCTGCTCGGGTTCAAGGCGCTGGCGACCATCGCCGCCCGCATCGAACTGCTGGCCAAGGGCAGCGATCCCCTGACCGCCGACCTGCCCGAACAGGTACTGCGCGACATGGACCGTACCCAACAGGCGCTGCAACAGTTCGAAAGCCAGGGCACCACCGCCCGCCCATCCACGACCTGAGCCCCCTCCTTCCGTCCCACGGACGTGTCGGGGCCAGCGCAGGGTACAAAAAAACCGGGCCAAGGCCCGGTGCAGTTGGGGGGAGAGCACGCCCGGCCCGTCAGGCCCGTTCGCTGAGCAGGCTGCCCGATTCGGGCAGCGGACGCGCCGCATTGCCCCGTTCGTCATAGGCGGCCGGCGAGCCATCTCCCGCCACCGACTGGGCCCCCACACTTTCGGCCTTGGCGGCCAGCGGATCGCCAGACGAAAACGGCAGCGGAATCTGGGCCTGCAAGGGCGTGGCCGCAGCGCTGGCCTTGTTCGCGATGGCGGCGCGAGCCACCTGGGTGGCCGCCACAACCGACAGGTCCGGCGCGGTGTCGGTTGCCAGCGAGGAGCGGGCCTCCAACTGCGCTTCCAACACCGGGTCCACGACCGCCGCGCTGGCCAGCCAGACCGACGACACCATTTCCTGGGGCAGCGGATACGTGCTCACGGTACTGGCGGTGCTCTCGCGGGCGCTGTCGGTGCCGGCGCCACCGCTCTGCTCGTCAGCGGCCTCCTGCTGCGACTGGCCTTGCCCATCCTGCGGCTTCTGCCGCGGCAGCAAGGGCGCCGGCTCGGGCAGATAGGTCTCGGCCCTGGCGGCCTGCTCGCCAGCGTCGCGCGGGTGCGCCCGTTCGGCCACCGCAGCGGTGGCAGGTCGGTCGCGGGTCGGGCCGTTGCCCGTGCGTGCGTCCCCCGTCGACCGCTGGTCGGGCTGCACCGACCGCACCGGTGTCACGGCGCCCACAGGCGCAGCCGACGAGGGCTGGGCAGCACTCGTCGCTGGCGTCCAGGCAAAAGAGGGCGAAGAAGCGATGTTCAACATGGCAATCCCCTGACTCGAAGGCGGCGCGGGAGGGGAGATTCCCGCAGTTCTATCGAGTTTTCGGCCTGAATTCGCCAGACTTGAGGGGTTTTTGCCCAGCTTTTTCGCGCATCAGCCTGCACCGATAGGGTGCAGGCTGACAGACAAACGACCCCGGTTCAGGCGTCGGCGAAGGTTTTTTCGTGCATCCAGGCCGCGTGTTTGGGCGCGCGCTTGGTCTGTGACCATTCGTTGAGCATGTCCCATTTCACCGCGTCGAGCTTTTGCATCATCTCGGGCGTGGCGGTGTTGGCGGCCAGTTCCAGGCGGTGGCCGTTGGGGTCGAAGAAATAGATCGACTTGAAGATGGTGTGGTCGGTCACGCCCACCACCGGGATGCCGGCCGCTTCCAGGCGGGTCTTGGTGGCTTCCAGTTCGGCCACGGTGTCGACCTCCAGCGCGATGTGCTGCACCCAGTCGGGGGTGTTCGGGTCCTTGCCCATTTCGGGCGAGTTCGGCAGTTCGAAGAACGCCAGAACGTTGCCGCCGCCAGCATCCATGAACAGGTGCATGTACGGGTCCGGCGCCTTGGTCGAGGGCACAGCATCCTCGGCAATGGCCAGCACGAAGTTCATGCCCAGGTGCTTCTGGTACCACTCGACCGTGGTCTTGGCATCCTTGCAGCGATAGGCGACGTGGTGAATCTTGCGGATGTTCATGAAGATCTCCTTCGGGGGGATGGGTCAGACGCCTTCGCGGGCCAGCCGCAGGGCGTCTTTGAGCACGGTGATGTCGCCCACCTGGTTGGCCAACAGCAGGATCAGCTTGGCGTTGAGCATCTGGCTCTGCGCGTCGCTGAGGTCGCGGTGGGTGTCGATCAGCGCTTCGTAGAAGTCGTCGCCGGGCGTGAAATCGCGGAAATAGCGCTGGCCGGGTTCGGCGAGGTTGGGTTGCAGTTGCAGGGTCATGGCCGACCTCCGCCGAACCGCCTCAAGGAGGGCGAGCCCCCTTGAGGGGCAGAGAGCGTAGCGAACGTGGGGGTCATCATGTGTCTCCTCGACGGGGTTCAGGCGGCGACCATTTCGGCCTTCGGCGCCGTGGCGGGCTGGGTCTGCTGGGCCGTGGCACGGGCCAGCGCGGCGCACACGGCGGCCAGGTCGGCGCGGCGCCAGCGGGCGGCCACGTGCTGGTCGGGGCGGACCAGATAGGTGGTGCCCGGGCGGGCGTCGTAGCGCTGGGCGAACAGACCGTCGCGGTCCTGCAGCACGCTGAAGCCGACGGCGCTGCCGCCGTGCGGCGTCACCAGCACGGTCTCGACCGGCACCGGGCCGGCGGCCAGGGCCGTGGCCTGGGCGCGCAGCGACGGCTCAAGCTGGCCCGGATCGTCGACGAAGGCCAGCAGCACGAAGCGGTTGCCCAGCTGGTCGAGCAGCCAGGCGTCCCGCCCCGCCACACGCACCGGGGCATCGTCCATCGGGGCGCCGGGCACCATCTGGCCCTCGAAGGCGTCGACGTCGGCCGTGTTCAGCGCCGACTGCACCAGGAAGGCCGGCATCGAGAGGCGGCCGGAGTTGACCAGCTTGCGGGCGAAGGGCTGGCTGCGCGCCAGCTCCAGCGCCGCGTTGCGGAACAGCTTGCTGACCGCGCTCTTGGGCGTGATGAAGTCGGTCGAGCGGGTGGAGTTGCGGATGTTCTCGTCGGCCGCGTAGGTGCGGTCGGCGTCGTAGGTGTCCAGCAGCGCATCGGGCGCCTGGCCCTTCATCACCAGCGCCAGCTTCCAGAGCAGGTCGTCGGTGTCCTGGAAGCCGGAGTTGGCACCGCGCGCACCGAAGGGCGAGACCTGGTGCGCCGCGTCGCCCACGAACAGCAGGCGGCCGTGGCGGAAGTTCTTCATGCGGCGGCACTGGAAGGTGTAGATGCTGGCCCATTCCAGCTCGAACTCGCGGTCGTCGCCGAGCATGGCCTGGACGCGCGGGATGATCTTTTCGGGCTTCTTCTCTTCTTCCGGGTCGGCGTCCCAGCCGAGCTGGAAGTCGATGCGCCAGACGTTGTCGCTCTGCTTGTGCAGCAGCACCGACTGGTTGGGGTGGAAGGGCGGGTCGAACCAGAACCAGCGCTCGGCCGGGAAGTCGGCCTTCATCACCACGTCGGCGATCAGGAAGCGGTCCTTGAACACATGGCCGTCGATGTCCAGGCCGAGCTGGCGCCGCACGTTGGAGCGCGCGCCGTCGGCCACGATCAGCCAGTCGGCATCGATCTCGAAGTGGCCGTCCGGCGTTTCGACGCTGACGCGGGCGCCGTCGTCCAAAGGCGTCACGCCCGCCACCTTGTATTTCCAGCGCAGGTCGGCGCCGAGTTCGGTGGCGCGGTGCACCAGCGCCTCTTCCAGGTGGTACTGCTGCAGGTTGATCATGCCGGGGCGCTTGTGGCCGGCGTCGGGCACGAGGTTGAAGCGGTAGACCTCTTCCTCGCGCAGAAAGGTGCGGCCCACGTTCCAGCTCACGCCCTTGTCGACGACGGTGTCGCCCACGCCCAGGCGGTCGAGGATTTCCAGCGCCCGCTTGGCGTAACACACGGCGCGCGAGCCGAAAGACACGCTGTCTTCTTCGTCGAACAGCAGCACGTCCAGCCCCTGCAAGCGCGCGTCGATGGCGGCGGCCAGGCCGACCGGGCCGGCACCGATGATCACCAGGGGCTTGCGTTGCGGGGCACCGGCCATCAGGTCGGTGGGGGCGCGGTAGGGAAAGGTGGGGTAGCTGTACGTGCCCATGGGCTTGTCTCCTGGAAAGTTCACGCTGGGTCCGGACTGTAGCCGATAATTCTTCATGCGTAAATACGTTTCACTATTCGTAATCACAAACTGCGCAACCACCAAAAAAAACCCGCTGCACCTTGCGGTGCAACGGGTTCGGTTCCCCAGAGGGCCAGGCGGGTCAGTCGGCCGTGTCCTCCGGCCTGGCTCCGACCACCGTCACCGGCACAGGGCTGGTCTGCAGCAGGGCCTGCGACACCGAGCCCAGCACAGCGGCACGCAGCGCCCCATGCCCCTGGGCCCCGAGCACGATCAGGTGGCAGTCGTGCGCTTCCACCAGTTCGACCAGCGCCTGCGCCGGGTCGCCGGAAACCACCACCGATTCCACCGCCATCCCTGCGGCCTGCAGCAACTGCACCACGGGCCGCATGAGGTCGCGCCCGGCCGCTTCGCTCACCTGCTGCAGCACCACGGGATCGTGCGCCACCACCACCTCGTAGAGATTGGCGGGCGGCTGCACGTTGGCCACCACGAAACGCGCCTTGAGGCCCCAGCCGCAGAGGCGCAAAACGTGGTGCGCCGCCTGCAGCGCCTGGGTCGAGCCGTCGGTGGGAATCAGAATCCGGATCACTCGGTGTATCTCCTGGTCGGTTGGCAAAAAAGCAGAAAACGGGCTCAGTGCGGCCGCTCGTTGAGCACACACCAGTACAGCTCGATGTGTTCGGCCACGTCCATGAACTTGCTGAAGTTCACGGGCTTTTCGATGTAGGAGTTGACCCCGATGTCGTAGGCGGTCTGCAGGTCGCGGTCTTCGCGCGAAGAGGTGAGCACCACCACGGGAATGCGGCGGTAGCGCTCGTGCGCCTTGAGCTGGCGCAGCACTTCCAGACCGTTGATCTTGGGCAGGTTGATGTCCAGCAGGATCACGGCCGGCAACTGCTCGCCCGCGTCCCAGCGCGCCATGTAGGCCAGCGCCTCTTCGCCGTCGCGCGCGATCTGGATCATGTTGGTCAGCCGCTTGCGGGTGAAGGCCCGCAGCGTGAGGTCCAGATCCATCGGGTTGTCTTCCACCAGCAGGATGGGGGGTGGGTTCACGGACAGGCTCATTCGGGGAACTCCAGATAAAAGGTGGCGCCGACTCCAAGACGGCTCTCGGCCCACACCCGGCCTCCCATGCGGTCGACCGCCTTGGCCACCAGGGCCAGACCCACCCCGGTGCCGGGGTAATCCTCCGCGCGCTGCAGGCGCTGGAAGATGCCGAAGATGCGGTCGTGGTACTTCATGTCGAAACCGACACCATTGTCCTGAACCCAGAGGATACGCCGACCAGGCTCGCTGCGGGACCCAATCTGCACCTGCGGGGGCCGGCTTTCCCGGCTGAACTTGAGCGCGTTGCCAATCAGGTTGCGCAGCACCACGGCCATGCCTTCGCGGTCCACGCCCAGCGTCATCGGTGCCAGCGCCAGCGTCACCTGGGCGCCATGCCGTTCGACGTCACCGGCAAAACCTTCCAGCACCCGCTCCAGCAAGGGCTGCAGGTCGACGTCGTGGCGCTCCATGGTGCGGCGCTCCATGCGGGAATAGTCCAGCAGGTCGCTGATGAGTTCGCCCATGAGCTGCACGCCGCGGCGGATGCGTCCCAGGAACTGCATGCCCTCTTCGCCGAGCTGGGCGCCGTACTCCTCTTCGAGCAACTGGCTGTAGCCATCGATGCCGCGCAAGGGCGCCTTCAGGTCGTGGGAGACGGTGTAGGAAAACGCCTCCAGTTCGCGGTTCGCCTCGCTCAACTGCTGGGTGCGTTCGTTCACCCGCTGCTCCAACCCCTGGTTGATCTCGCGCAGCTTCTCTTCGGCCTGCACCGAATCGGTGATGTCGAGCAGCGTGCCGATGTAGCGCGGCGGCAGGCCTTCGGCGGAGCGGTCGATGCGGCGTGCCGTGCGGCGCAGCCAGCGCACCGGCCCGTGGTCCGGGTGGGTGCGGAAGACCAGATCGCGCGCCTCGCCCCCGCAGCGCAACTGCGCCATGTCGGCCGCCACCATGGCCTGGTCGTCCGGGTGCAGGCGGGTGAGGTACTCCTCGTCCGAAGGCGAGCGGTCGGCCGGCGCCAGCCCCAGGTTGCAGAACAGCTGCGCCGACACAGTCAGCCGCTGCGTCTGTGCGTCGGCGGCCCAACTGCCCAGCAGCGACACGCTTTCGGCCTGCTCCAGCATGTCCTTGAGTTCCAGCACGGCCTGCGCGGCCAGCGTGCGCTCGGTCACGTCCATCGCGGTACCGAACAGGCGCACGGCGCGGCCATCGCTGTCGCGCTCGGTGCGCACACGCTGTTCCAGATAGCGGGTGCCCTGGTCCGTGACGATGCGGTGCACCAGCAGCAACTGGCCGGCATTGGGTGCGCGCAGTTCGGCCGCCAGCGCTCGCCGCACGCGCTTGGCGTCGGCCGGGTGCACCACGTTCAGCGCGGCCTCGGCTGTCGGCCGCACAGCCCCCGGCAGGAAACCCAGCATCTCGTACAGCACCGGTGACCAGGTCAGCTCCCGGCTGGCCACGTCCATGCTCCAATTGCCCAGGCGTGCCACGTCCTGGGCTTCGGCCAGCAGCACGCGCTGTTCGTGCAGGGCCTTCTCGGCCGCCTTGCGCTCGGTCATGTCGCGCAGGATGGACCAGACATATTGCGGCTTCCCATCGGCCCCGCGATGCACCATGATCAATTGCGACATGGGCACTTCGCGGCCCTGCGCGTCCAGTACCGCCGTCTCGCCCAGCCAGCGGCCTTCGCACAACGCGGTGGGGATCCCTTCCTCCTTCACCAACCGCGCGGCCCAAGCCGGATGCACATTCCCGATAGCGTTGTCCAGCGGTTCGCCGGGCGTCAGGCCCAGCAGTTCGTACCCAGCCCGGTTGAAGTAAAACACCCGCCCTTGCGGATCGGCCATGCTGACGATGTCCGAGGTGTTCTCCATCACCGACGCGAGGCGGTCCCGTTCGCGCCGTGCTTCCACCAGCTCCGTGACGTCTTGCACCGTGCCGAAAGCGCGGATGCTGCCATGGGCCTCGCGCGTCGCCGCTCCCTGGAGCCGCAGAAATTTGATGGCCCCGCTGGGCAGGCTGATTCGGTACTGCACCTCAAAGCCCTGGGCATGCAACACCGCACCGCGGTAGGCCTCGGCCACGCGGTCGCGGTCTTCGGGGTGAACCAGGCGGATCAGATCACCGGCGGTCGGAATGTGGGCCTGCGGGTCGAGTTCGTGGATGCGGTAGACCTCTTCGGACCACAGCAACTCGGGGCCGGGCTCGCTGAACGACCAGTTCCCCAGGCGGCTCAGGCGC
Organism: Hydrogenophaga electricum; assembly: GCF_030160815.1. Taxonomy (NCBI): domain Bacteria; kingdom Pseudomonadati; phylum Pseudomonadota; class Betaproteobacteria; order Burkholderiales; family Comamonadaceae; genus Hydrogenophaga; species Hydrogenophaga electricum. Next base: position 13,703 of record NZ_BSPB01000041.1, read on the forward strand.
TGCGCATCCACCAGCAGCGCCTGGCTGTTGCGCAGCGCCACTTCGGCCGCCTTGCGTTCGGTGACGTCCTGGATGGTGGTGAACAGTTGCCGCAGTTGGCCGTCGGCATGACGCACTGCCCGCACGTCCATGAAGGCGTGCACCATGCGACCGTCCTTGCGCACAAAGCGTTTTTCCATCTGGTAGCCCTCGCGCACCCCGGCCACCAGGTCGTTGAAAAGCTCGACGTTGCGCTCCAGGTCGCCCGGCGGCGTCATCTCCGCCCAGGTGCGCACCAGCAGTTCCTCCCGCTCGTAACCCAGGATTTCGCAGAGGCGGTCGTTCACCCGCAGCCAGCGTTTGTCGGCGGGCGACGACACGGCCATGCCAATGAACGGCAGGTCGTAGAAGTGCCGCAGTTCCTCGGCCTGCTCCAGCTGCGCGCGCTGCTGGGCCTCCAGCCGGCGCGCCATGCGGTCGACTGCCGCGGAAATCTGCGCCAGTTCGTCGCGCCCGGTCAGGGCGGTCCGCACCGACAGGTCGCCGGCGCCGATGGCTTCCAGCGCCGCCACCAGTTGCTGCGCGCGCCGGAACCACAGCAGGTGCAGCAGCAGGGCCAGCAACACCGCTGCGGCCAGAATCAAGACCGCCTCACGCGCCACTTCACCGCGGATTTCGCTGCGGCGGCTGGCCAGCGTGTTGGCGGGGTCGACCCGGACCACCAGACGGTAGCCCTCGGTCAGGGGCACCAGACCCGCCAGGCGGGGCGCATTGGGCACCTGGTCCACCTCCACGGAGCGGGGTTGCGGACGTTCGGTCAAGGCCTGCAAATCCGCCGCAGCCGAGCCCAGCGCCTGGGCAATCTGGCGCCCGATGTCGGCCCGCGACAGCGACGCTTCCACCACCCCATCGGCGCCCACCAGATAAGCCCGGTCCATGCCACGGTACAACGCCAGTGAGGCCACCTGGTGCCGCAACTGGATGGGATCGTCATTGCCCAGCCGCACGTCCAGCAACGCCTGTTCGATGCCCAGGCGCCCGCGCAGATCGCTGGCCACCCCCTGCAGCACCCGCTGCTCCATCGCCCCCACCTGGTAGCCATAGCGCAAGCCGACGCTGACCAGTGCCACCACCAGCAGCAGCAACGGCACCAGCCGCCGCGCCGGTACATTGAGCAAGGCGTTCCAAAGTTTCATGGCGCCCCCCCCATGGCGGATCGGCTCACCTGCAGCGCCGGCGCGGGCGCCAACAGGTGATCCCAGACCGGAACATGGTGCAACAGACGCAAGCCACGCAGCGTTTCGACCAGCTTCCCGGCCTGCAGCGTCTCGGCCGGCCCTCGCCCCCCCAACAGCCCGAGCGACTCGCCGGGCGTGTAGAACCTCAGGCCGGACAGCGTGGCCTGGTAGTCTGCCTCCGACAGCGCCACACCGGGCGCCAGCAACTCGGCGGCTTTGGCCGGATCGGCCTGAAACTCTTGCAATCCGCGCTGCCAACCCGCCACAAGCGCCTGCACCTGCTCGGGCCGCTGGTTCAGTGTTGCGGCCCGGACCACCAGCACATCGATGATCTCGCCCGGCATCTGGCGGCTGTCGAACATCGGCCAGAAACCCGCCGCCCGCATGTGGCGCGCCAGCGGCTCATGGCTGACCGCCACCGTCACCCGGCCGTCGCGCAGCGCGGCCAGGTGCTGAGACGACTCCAGCGGCACGACCAGAACGTCCGACAGCGTCAGGCCCGCCGACTGCAGCAGACGGTGCAGCATCAGCGCGCCCACGGTGCTCGACTCGACGGCGATGCGCTGCCCCCGCAACTGGGTCGGACGCTCGATGGACGGGCTGGCCAGCACCACATCGGCCCCATGCGACGTGCTGAGGAATTCGACGATGCGCAGGTCTTCACCCTGCTCGACCTGGCGCAGCGTTTCGTCCAGGGTCAGCGCCGCGCCTTCCAGCAAGCCGTTGTGCAGGTGGCGCAGCGTCTCCGACACCGAAGCCAGTTCAATCACCTTGACCCGGCGCACATCGAGCCGTTGACGCTCCCGCGCCAGCACCAGCGGGTCGTACCCGACCCAGGAATTGAGGCCGATCTTCAGCGCCGGCGGGGTGCGGAAGTCGCAGGCTGGCAGCCCCGCTATCACCATGGCAGACAGCGACAGGCGGCGCAGCCAGGTGCGGCGTGACAACGGCGGCTGGGCAACGGCTGCGGACGCGTCCCTGCACGCGCCTCGCACCCCGGGTCTTGGGGGCATGGCTGGGTTCCTGATGGTTTGGTTTCATTTTGTCATCAACCGTGACAAACACCACAGAGTGATGTGGTTCCGGCCCGTACCTTGGCACCAAATGCCAACACCCCGGAGACGCCAGCCCCCAAAGCCCGTGCCTGCGCCCGTTCGCAAGCAGACCGGTCGAACCCGACGCTTTTTTTGGCGACACTCGGAGCATGCGCAAAAACCCCCAGACCGGATTCCCATGCGCCCACCACGGCGAATGGCACCATGCACGGCGGAAAGACCTCGGTGCCCAGTTGCCCGACGATATCTGGGCACCGGACGGCGTCGAGCGGTACCAGCGAGCGCGCCACGACCCCGACCGTTGCACGCTCGACCACCAGCACCCTCACGAACTCGTCGCTCCCTGTCTCTGACCTTGCCGCGCCTCAACGTCCTCTTTGTCTGCAGCCGCAACCAGTGGCGCAGCCCCACCGCCGAGCAGATCTGGCGGCGGCATCCGCAACTCAACGTGCGCTCTGGCGGCACCAGCCCCAGCGCGCGCCACACGGTTTCCGGCGCCGATATCGGGTGGGCCGATGTGGTGATCGTGATGGAGCAGAAACACAAGTCGCGCCTCGTCGCGGACTTCGGCGCACTGCTGGACAACCGGCCCATTCACGTGCTCGACATCCCTGATGCGTACCCCTACATGGACCCCGAGCTGGTCGAACTGCTGGCGCAGTCGGTACGCCCGGTGCTCGGCCTCGATGCCCAGGAAGACTGAATGACCGAACGCTTGTTCCATGCGGGGGTGGGTGCGATAACAGGTGCGGCCTGGGGCATCCTGAACGGTACGACCGCGCGGCAGTCGTCGGGACGGCTCCCCCTGAAAACCAGCCGGCGCTGTCTGCGCAGCGTCTTGCTGCTGGGTGCCGGAACCGGCATCGCCCTGTTGGCCGGTTTTCGGCTCCTTTGAAACGCCTACCCTTGAACGACCTCACCGCTACCGCCCCTGCCCGTGCCACCGCCCGTGAATGGTGGGGCCTGGCCGTGATCGCCCTGCCCTGCCTGGTCTACGCCATGGACCTGACGGTGCTCAACCTCGCCGTGCCGGCGCTGAGCCGAGCGCTCGCACCCAGCGCCTCGCAACTGCTGTGGATCATCGACATCTACGGCTTTCTGGTAGCGGGCTGCCTGATCACCATGGGCACGCTGGGCGACCGCATCGGGCGCCGCCGCCTGCTGCTCGCCGGCGCGGCCTTCTTTGCCGTGGCTTCGGTGCTGGCCGCGTTCGCGCGCACGCCGGCCGAGCTGATCGCGCTGCGCGCGCTGCTGGGCATGGCCGGGGCCACACTGGCGCCGTCCACGCTCTCGCTGATCCGCAACATGTTCCACGACGAGACGCAGCGCCAGTTCGCCATCGGCGTGTGGATCACCGCGTTTTCGGTCGGCAGCGCCATCGGCCCGCTGGTGGGCGGCTGGCTGCTGGAGCACTTCTGGTGGGGGTCGGTGTTTCTGCCCGCGGTGCCGGTGATGGTGCTGCTGCTGGTGCTGGGCCCACGCCTGCTGCCCGAATACCGCGATCAAAACGCCGGCCGCATCGACCTGCCCAGCGTGCTGCTTTCGCTGGCCGCCGTGCTGGGGTTGATCTATGCCGTCAAGGCCATGGCCGAACACGGGCCCAGCCTGCCACGGCTGGCGCTGCTGCTGGCCGGGCTGGGGGTCGGCGCCGTGTTCCTGCGCCGCCAGCGGCAGATTCCGTACCCGCTGCTCGAACTGCGGCTGTTCGCCATCCCCGCCTTCCGCACCGCCATCGTGGCCTATGCGCTGTCGTGCCTGGCCATGTTCGGCATCTACATCTTCATCGCGCAGTTTCTGCAGATGGTGTTGATGCTCAGCCCCTTGCAGGCCGGCTGGGCCACGGTGCCCTGGGCACTGGGATTCGTGGTGGGCTCGCTGGTGCTAGCGCCGCGCCTGGCCAGCCGCTACGGGCCCGGGCCGGTCATGGTGGGGGGCCTGGCCGCTGCCTCGGCCGGCATGCTCGCCATGGTGGCCGCCGACGGCCCGGCCGCGCTGTGGGTGCTGGTGGGCGGCATGATCGTCATCAGCCTGGGCATGGCGCCGGTGTTCGCCATCGGCACCGAACAGATCATCACCTCGGCGCCGCCCGAGCGCGCGGGCGCGGCCTCGTCCATCGCCGAAACCGCGTCGGAATTCAGCGGTGCGCTGGGCATCGCGCTGTTCGGCAGCGCGGGCACGCTGATCTACCGCCACCAGTTGGCGCAGAGCGGGCTCGGCGGGCTGCCGCCCGAAGCCCTGGCCACCCTCGGTGGCGCGCTGCAGGCGGCCGAGCATCTGCCCGCAGAAACCGCCCGCGCCCTGGTGCCTGCGGCGCAGGCCGCCTTCACCGACGCGCTGCAGTTCACCGCCCTGGCCGGCGCGGCCCTGGTGCTGCTGGCCAGCCTGCTGGCGGCGCGCATGCAGCGCCGGCCCACACCAGCCAATTGAGCAGACAATCGCACCACCATGTCCGCCCCACTCCGCCTGATCTGTCTCTGCGCCGAATGGTGCGGCACCTGCCGCGACTGGCGGCCGGTCTTCGATGATCTGGCCCGCCGCCACCCCGACGTGGCCCTGCACTGGGTGGACATCGAAGACGATGCCGAACTGCTCGACGATTCCCCGCTCGATGTACAGACCTTCCCCACCGTGCTGATCGCCGCCGGCGACATGGTGCTGTTCTGCGGTCCGGTCAAACCCTTCGCGACCGAAGTGGAGCGGCTGCTGCGGGCGGTTTCCCAGCCCACAGGGCAGAGCAGCTATCCGCCGCTGTCATCGCTGCTGCCCCATTGGCGCGCCTGAACCTCAGGCGCCGATGGCCGATCGGCGCAGTTCGCCGGGCGTCACCCCGAAGCGCCCTTTGAACTTGCGAGAAAAGTGCGCGGGATCGGAAAAACCCGCTTCGTAGCACAGCGTCCGGATCGGCAACGCCGCCCTGCGGGGATCGATCAGCCAGCGCCGAGCGAGGTCCAGACGGCCCTCGAAAATCGCTCCCTCCAGCGTCATGCCACTGTCCCGGAAAACCGCGTGGAGGTACGACAAAGACACACCGCAGGCCCGTGCAACGCCTTGAGGCGACAGGTCCGGGTCGCGCGCATGGGCGCGGATATGGCGCAGCGCACGCTCCCGGTGATGGGTTCGCGCATGCGACTGCATTTCGGCGGCATCATTCGGCACCCGCGCCAAAAACAGCGCCAGCATGTCCAGCAACTGCTGAGTCCAGCGGTGGTACTCGTGATCTCCCCAGGACGCTGCGCCCACCGCCAGGTGCGCAGCGAATGAGCGAACCATGTCCACACTGGCCGATGCCCCGAAGCAGGCATTGAGGTCCAAGAAGGGCGGCAGCGACCCCGCGCGCTCGCGCAGCAAGGTGGCCGGAAATGCCACACTTTCCGTGCGGTACTCGTGGCCCAGTTGGGTGCGATAGGCCACCGCGTGGTTGAACAGATAGGCTTTGCCCGCTTCCAGCTGGCGCTCCTGGCCCAGGTGCACCACCTGCATGGTGGCCTGCGGCAGCGTCAAGGTCACGAACTCCTCGTTCAAATGCGCCACGTGCACGGGCTGCCGGCTCAGGTTCATGCCGCGGTAACGCATGGCGTGAAACGCCAACGGCCCGCGCCGGGTGGAGCGGATGTTCCCCACGGGCATCCGGCCAGCCATCGGTTGCACCTCGATCGGCCCAAAGGTGTCGTGCAGCACCTGTTGCCACCGCTCCAGCCGCTCGCTGGCCGGCAGGGTCGAGATGTCGAGGTCGATGGTGTTCATGGTGTCGCCATTGTCCCGCTTGCCAGAACAGGCTGGCTGAGGGTCAACCCGGTGCGGCGAACCCGTCATTTCGCACCATACGCTGAGTCAACATTCCCCCGCCGCTGAGACAACCGGCCCGGGCGCTGGCTGCCTACGATCCGTCGCACCCGACAGCCGTCGAGTCCCAACGCATCAGGAGACAACCATGCACCGCCGCCTCGCCCTCGCCGCTCTCGGTCTGAGCGCCGCCTTCACCGCCCAGGCCAATCCGGAATTCAAATGGACGCTGGCCTACCTGCCCGTCACCGGCACCACGTACTACGACGTCGCCCAGCAGTTGCCCGAGCGCCTGAGCAAGGCCACGCAGGGACGCCTGCAGGTCACGGCCAACGGCTCCCTGGTGCCCGGCAACCGCTTGCTCGAAGCCGTGCGCGACGGCGATGTGCAGATGTCCCTGGTTCTGAGCGGCTACTACAGCGCGTCCCAACCGCTGTTCACCCTGGTGGCGCTGCCCGGTTATTCGGAGAGCTTCAGCGATCTGGAAAAAATCATGGCCTCCCCCTACGGTGCCGCGGTGCGCGATGTCTTTGCGCGCGACTACAAAGCCCGCGAAGTGCTCTACAGCGCCTTCTGCCCGCAGACCATGTTCTCCACCAAACCGGTGACCAAGGTCGAGGACTGGAATGGCTTGCGCGTGCGGGTGAACAACGCGGGCACGGCCGTGCTGGCCAATGTGCTGGCGGCCAAGCCCGTGTCGCTGTCGGCGGGCGAGGTGCTGCCCGCCCTGCAGCGCGGCGTCATCGACGCCGTGATCACCGACAGTTGCTGGGCCTATGGCGCCGGGTTCTACACCGCCGTGAAATACGCTGCCGGCTGGAAGCTCGGCTCCGTCGTTCCTTGGCACCTGGTGGTCGGCAACGAGGCCTGGGCCAAGCTGCCCGCCGATCTGCAAAAGACCGTGGCGGCCGAACTGGCCAAGGTTTCTCAGGAGTTGCGGGCCGACTATGCCGCCAAGGTGGAGGCTCTGCCCAAGCAATGGGGCGCCAAGGGTGTGACCTACCAGCCCGTCTCCGACGCCGAGAACCGCAAGGTGCAGGACGCCCGCTACATGGGCCCGGTGCTGGACGCTTGGTACAAGCAGGCCCAGGCGCGCAACGTGGACGCGCGCCAGTGGGAGTCGGTCGCCCGCGAGGCCCTGGGCCGCTGACCGGTCACGGCCCGTCGTCTGCTGCATCCGCCCCGGCGCTACCGGGGCGGCCCTATTCCTTCACACCCCGCCATGGACATCCCCCTCTCCCCCGCCGAGCCGGCCATTCCCTATCCGGCCGATGGCCGCGCCGCCACGCTGGTGCACCAAGGCAGTCGCTGCCTGGTTGTCGCGCTGGCCATGGTGCTCTTGCTGATCATCAACTACGAGGTCTTTGCGCGCTACCTGTTCAACGCCCCCACCGTCTGGGTCATGGAGTACTCCACCTACCTGGTCGCGGCGATGACCTTCCTGGGCGCCGCGTTCGCGGTGGCGCGTGATGGCCACATCCGCGTGACCCTGCTGCTGGATGCCCTGCCTGCCCGAGGGCGCCTGAGGCTGGACTACCTGAGCGCCGCCACGGCGCTGTTCATCGCCCTGGTGCTGGCCTGGAAGTCGCTGGAGTTCGTCCATGGCGAATACACCGCCGGCACGCGAGACTTCGGGCTCATGGCCACGCCCATGTGGGTGCCGCAAAGCGTGGTGGCACTGGGCTATGGGTTCCTGGTCCTGGCGCTGGCACTGCAAATGCACCACCTCGCGGGCACCCGGTCGGTCACGCGCACCACCACCGGCGGCCTGTGGCTGGCACTGACGCTGACCGTGCTTGCCGGCCAGGCACTGGATGGGTGGCCACTGAACACGATGGCGGGACTGGGACTGATTGCACTGACCGTCCTGGCGCTGTCGGCGCTGTGGGCCGGCCTGGTGCCGACCTTGACCCTGGCGGCCTTCGTCCTGCCACCGGTGCTGCTCTACGCCGCGACCACCGAGGCCACACCCGCCTGGCAGGCGCTGGCCCTGGTCGGCACCATGCTGTATCTGCTGTTTGCCGGTGTGCGCGTGGCCTTTGCGCTGGCATGGCTGGGCCTGCTCGGGGTGGTCTTCTGGCTGCCCTCGCCCACGGTGCGCGTGCTGGCCGAACGCGCCTGGTCGGCGGTGCACACCTTCGAACTCTCCGCCATTCCCATGTTCGTGCTGATGGGCGCACTTCTGGTCAAGAGCGAAGCCTCGGACGACATGTTCGGCGCCATGCGCGCCTTGCTGGGCCGCGTGCGCGGCGGGCTGGCCTTCGCCTCCATCGGCGCCGCCGGGATCTTTGCCGCCGTTTCGGGCTCCAGTCTGGCCACGGCCGCCACCCTGGGCCGCGTGGCCGGGCCGCAGATGCTGGACCAGGGCTACAGCGCGCGGCTGGCCTACGGGGTGCTGGCCGCTGGCGGCACGCTGGGCATCATGATTCCGCCCAGCATCGCCATGATCGTCTATGGCTCGCTGGCCGGTGTCCCGGTCACCCAGTTGTTCATTGCGGGCATTGTTCCCGGCATCGTGCTGATGCTGCTGTTCGCCCTGGTGGTGCTGGGCTGGCTGCTGTTCGATCCGAAAGCCGCACCACCGGCCCACGCCTTCACCTGGCGGGAAAAGCTGCACAGCTTCCGTGGCGTGGCCCCCTTCATCGCACTCATGGCCTGTGTCCTGGGTGCCCTGTACCTGGGCATTGCCACGCCCACCGAAGCCGGTGCCGTGGGCGCGTTGGCCGCCCTGCTGCTGTGCCGCTGGCGCGGCACGCTGACCCTTCGGCAGTTCATCGACACCCTGGAAGAAACCGCCCTGGTCACCAGCTTCCTGCTGCTCATTGCCGTCGGCGCCTCGCAGATGGGCTATGTCATGGACTACCTGAGCATGCCCGCACAGATGGTGACCTACATCCGGGAGCTGAACCTCAGCGGTGTCGAGCTGCTGCTGTGCATCGTGCTCGCCTATCTGGTGCTGGGCATGTTCATCGAACCGATCTCCATGGTGCTGATGACCATGCCCGTCATGCTGCCCCTGATCCAGGCCGTCGGCTGGGACCCGTTGTGGTTCGGCATCGTGCTGGTGCTGCTGGTGGAGGTGGGCCTGATCACCCCCCCGGTGGGCATGATTCTGTTCGTGCTCGAAGGCGTGGCCCGAGGACGCACCCGGCTGCAGGACATCTCGCTCGGTGCACTGCCTTTTGTGGTGGCCATGCTGGCCGCTGCCGCCCTGTTCTATGCCTTTCCCGGCCTGGTGACCTGGCTGCCCAACGCCATGACCAGCCGCTGAGGGACCCACGACATGTCCCCCATCCCCCATCCCCTGCACAAGGTCCTGAGCGAAGGGGTGGCCTTCGGCCACTTCCCGGGAGCGGTCGGCCTCGTGGCCGAGGCGGGCCAGATCACGCATCTCGCGGCGACCGGCCACCTCGACCCGTCCCGGACCACGCCCATGCCCACCGACGCCATCTTCTGGATTGCGTCCATGACCAAGCCCATCACCACGGCCGCCGCCTTGCTGCTGGTCGAAGACGGCCGCTTGCGGCTGGACGATGCCGTTGCCGACTACCTGCCGGCCTTGCGTGGCCTGCGGTTGCCTGGTGGTGCGCCCGCCCCGTGCCCTACCGTTCGCGACCTGATGCGCCACACCGCCGGCTTCACCTACGGCCCCTTCGGCGAAGGGCCCGTGCACGCGGCCTACCGCCAAGCCGGGGTGTACGACTTCCACCTCACCAACCAGCAGATGGTCGAGCGACTGGCCACGCTGCCCCTGCTCCACCCTCCCGGCACCACGTTCGAATACGGCATGTCGACCGACGTGCTCGGCGCATTGATCGAAGTCTGCAGCGGCCAGGCCCTGGGCGACTTCATGCAGGCCCGCGTCTTGGGGCCGCTGGGCATGGTCGACACCGGCTTCGAACTCTCGCCGGCCCAACGCCAGCGCGTCGCGCGCCCCTGCCCCGCGGAAGTGTCGCCGCTGATGCCACCCACCCACGGAACGCGTTGGCAATCGGGCGGCAGCGGGTTGTGGTCCACCGCCACCGACTACCTGCGGTTCGCCCACATGCTGCTGGACCACGGCCGCCACCCCGGTGGGCAGTTGCTCAGCGCCCAGAGCGTGCACGCCATGCGCACCCAGCAATTGCCACCCGGCGTGGCCTGGGGCGACTACGTGGACGCCATGGGGCCCATCGCCCCCACCGTCGCCATGGGCCAGGGATTCGGCTTGGGGTTGTCCGTGCGTCTGGACAACGGCACCAACCCCCTGCCCGGCCATGCCGGCGACTTCAGTTGGCCAGGGGTGTCCGGCTGCCTCTTCTGGTGCGACCCCCAACGCCAGTGGGTCGTGATCGCCATGCTGCAAGCGCCCTCTCACCGGCTGACCTACCGCGCCAGGTGTCGGCAGGCCCTGTATGGAACCCCCTCTGCAACCCTGGAGTCCCGCTCATGAATCTGGGTACCACTGTGTTCTCCCGCCCCGCCGTGGTCGGTGGCGGGCTCATGGGCGCCGGCATCGCCGCCCGCCTGGCCCTGGCCGGTGCCCGACCCGTGGTGCACGACAGCGCGCCCGACGCCCAGGCCCGCGTACGCGCCCATTGCCAGGCCATTGTTGAAGAGCTTCAAGCCGCAGGCTGTCTGGACCCGGCTCAAGCAGCGGACGCTCTGGGCCGCGTGCAGGTCGCCCACCCGTTGGAGGCACTGGCCGACGCCAGCCTGGTGATCGAGGCGATTCCGGAATCGCTGGGCGCCAAGCAGGCGCTATACACCCGGCTTGAAGCCATCGTTGGTCCCGGCACCGTGATCGCCAGCAGCACCAGCGGCCTGCTCCCGACCACGTTGGCCGAACCGCTCACGCACCCCGAGCGCTTCCTGATCGCGCACTTCTGGAACCCGCCGCACCTCATGCCCCTGGTGGAAGTGGTGCCCGCACCCGCCACGCGCCGCGACCTGCTGGACGCCGTCATGAGCGGCCTTGAGCACCACGGCTGCGCGCCGGTCTTGCTGCACCAGGCGGTGCCCGGCTTCATTGGCAACCGCATCCAGTTCGCCGTCTTGCGGGAAGCCCTGCACCTTCTGCGCGAACACGTGGCCGACGCCAACACCATCGACCGCGTCGTCCGCGAAACCCTGGGGCGGCGCTACCACCGGATCGGCCCGCTCGAAGGTGCCGATGCCGGTGGGCTGGACACCTTTCTGGCCATCGCCACGCACCTCATGCCCACGCTGGCCAAGGACGAAGACGTGTTGGCGCTGCTGCAAACGCGGGTGCAGCAAGGCCAGCTCGGCCGCAAGAGCGGCCAGGGCCTGGTGACCTGGGACACCCAACGGCAGGACCGCTTCCGCCAGGCACGGCGAGACATGCTCAACGACCTGTCTGCACCCTGACCCCCTGCGAGCGTGCGCGCGCCACCGACGCGCTGCGCTGACCGTCGCCGAACTCGCCGCAGATGCCGTCAGCCGGCCTGGCTCACGCCAGCGTGTTCACCTGCGTGCCCACGGCGCCCTCCGTCGCCAGCGGCAAATCACCCGCCACCGCGCTCAACAAAGTCGCCGCCGCCGAAGCCTGCGTGGCCATGGCCTCCTTGAGCACATGGATCTGCACCTGCTGCTCGACCGCACCCTGGCGCATCTGCATCACACGGTCAACAACCAGGGCGGGGGAAACGGACATGTCCATGGGCATCCTCGAAAACGGTTCCCCTGTTATCGGCCGGTGGGCCGGGGTGCTTGAACCGGCAGCGACGCGACCGCTACCGCCACCCTGCTTGCCCAACCCGTAACAAACCGTACACAATGGCCAAAGAGCCATTCCAGTCAGACCACACGCATCGCCCGGGGAGGGAGCGACATGGTTTCAGAGGCATCACCGCGCCGGTTTCACATCCGCGCTGACCGCGAACTCACGCACCCGCAGGTGCTCAGCCTGCGGGACGAACACCTCGCCGGCATGCGCGCCGCCTCACCGCCCGAATGCGTGTTCGCGCTGGACCTGGACGGCCTGCGCCAGCCCGAGATCACCTTCCTCACCGCCTGGCACCTGCTGCCGGACGCCACGCCTGGCGCTGATGAACCCGAAGCCGTGAGCGAACTGGTCGCCATGGGCGCCCTCAAGGAACTGACGCCCACCACCGCCACCGAAGGCGGCCACGGCGAACTCAAGTCCATGCGCACCAGCGCCCGCCACCTGCGCCAGGGCGCCGCGCAGGCCATCCTCACCGAACTGCTGAACCTCGCCCGCCAGCGCGGCTACTCGCGGGTCAGCCTGGAAACCGGCAGCACGCCGCCGTTTGATGCAGCGATCGCGATGTACCGGCGGTTCGGGTTTGTGGAATGCGGGCCGTTTGCGGATTACCGGGAAGACCCGTTCAGTCGATTTATGACGCCTGCCCTGAAATTAAATTAAACCGGGAAAATCGACCCTCAAGAGAGAATTCATTCGACTAAGAAACTACGAAAAATGAAGTACCCAGAAATTCAAACTTTATAAAAATAAATGTCTTGGAATGATTTCACCAAGGAGAGTATTGAGCACGGGAGTTTTTGGTTTTCTTCACCCACAATATTCAATGATCCGATTGACTTCGGAATTTCTCTCAACACAATCAGAAACACTCCACTGCTCAAAAACCTTATAGCCAGTGGCTTTACAAAAATAGGTAAAGCAATCGGCGTCGCCATCAAGAATCCCTCTCAAAGCAAATCAATCGCTGAAAGTGTTCAAGAGCTCGCCAGCAGCTTCATCAACAATACGGAAGCACTTAGCTCAGAGATGAGCGAGGCCAGACTGGATCAAGCAGCTGGCATACACCTCAAGGAGAAATTTTCCTCTGCGGGAATACTCTCTTTGTCCGAGCTTGGAGACAATATCCTCATGTGGTCGCACTATGCTCAACAGCACAAAGGAATATGCATCGAGTTCAGTAGAAACCCCTCAAACATTCTAGGCAAACCTGATCACACGTCACCGGTCAGATACTCCATAAAAGCACCAGCCATCGACGCAAGAAACTACAGAACCGCCGATAGGGAAGGAAAAAATGAAATTGAACTCAGCCTAGTATTAACCAAAGCTGCGGATTGGACGTACGAGCGTGAGTGGCGGGTTGTCAAAAATGGCTGCGCAAACAGCACTCAACCTCTAGAATGCAAAATCGAAAGCATCACTCTTGGCCTTAGATCCGAAGACGCAGCACAAGAGCACATCCTATCCCTTGCCAAAAGAGATGGATTCAAAGTAAATAAAGCAAACTTAAAGCCCAACGAGTTCGGATTGAAAATAGAACAAATCTATTGATCACCCAAAAAAGTGACTGAGCTTATCTAGCTATACGCTCTTGTGATTTGACTAAAGAGCGCAGTCACTTTTAACATCATTCAAGCAATCAAACAACAACCAAGGAAATAAAGGGAAACATGTGAACAACACGCCAAGAATAAAAGGAAGTGACTACGAGCATCTGGTCAACAAGCTCATTGCTGGCTTGCGAGAAGGAGCAAACCTTACAAACTTTGAACAAAGGTATGGCGCGACCAATCGCATCAAAGGAGCCTCTGGATACAAACACCAAATTGACGTATCTCTCCTCGGCCATTCAGACCTGTTTCTTTTCGAAGCCAAGTGCCTAAAAAGAGTCTTGGGAGTACAGGAGGTACTCATAATGGGAGCACGCCTTACTGACATTTCCGCCGCCTTTCCAAATCATAGAGTGCATGCATCAGTTATCTCGATGAAACACGTTTCCAGGAATGCGCAACCAATCGCCGATCACTTCAACGTAAAAATTGATTGGATTAGCGATGTCAAAAACTATGGCATTACCTTCGCAAATCAGCATCTTGTTGGGTGGGAAGAAACGGTAGGCTTCAAATGCACGATCGAGTGCAAAGAAATTCCACCTCAGTAAGCTCGCATCGCAGGCGATCGAGCGAAAGCAGAGCACTCGCTTCATGGAACAGGCTCTTGCAACAATGCCTTCGACACCTTCCCGTAGGTGTTCTTCGCCAGTGCCTCCACAAACTCATACCGCTTGGGCCGCTCGAGGAGCGCGATGTGGTCCAGGTAGAAGGCGTCGAGCCTAAAACAACATGATTTACAGCATGATTGATCGCACCTAAAATCACACGAATTTCCAACCAAAGCTATCCCACCATGCCCCAACTCACCGCCAACGACCTGAAAGTGCGCGGCGTCGCCGCGATCGAAGAGGTGTTGTCCGGCCAGACCGAGGCCACGATCTCGGTGCGCGGCAAGGACCGGTTCGTGGTGATGGATGTGGCGCAGTACCACTACCTGCGCGAGTGCGAGCTGGAGGCGGCGCTGGCGCAGAGCCGGGCTGACGTGGCGGCGGGGCGTGCGGTAACGGAGACGGCGGCTGAGCACATGCAGCGCATGGAGCGCCTGCTGGCGGAAGACTCGGGCCGCTGAGCGTTCGCCGCCCATGCCCAACCAACTCGTCTTCACCGACGACTACACCCGCCGCGCGCTGCGCTTTCTCAAGCGCCACCCGGAACTCAAGGCGCAGTACGGCAAGACGCTGGCCCTGTTGGAGATGAACCCACACCACCCGTCGCTGCGCCTGCACGCACTGCAGGGCAAACTGCAGGGACTGCATTCGGTGTCGATCAACCTGTCGTACCGCATCACGCTGGAACTGCTGATGGCCGACGACCAGATCATTCCGATCAACGTGGGCGATCACGACGCGGTGTACTGAAGGGTTCTGTCAGAACCCGGCTTCCCTCTGGTGCCGCACCGCCAGCACGACGATCGCATCGCCATCCAGCCGGTAGCGCGCCACGTAGCCGCTGTCGCCGAAGTCAATCACCCATTCGCGGAATTCGACGGGCAGGTCCTCGATGGGGCGCCCCATGCCCGGTTGCAGGGTCAGCACCTTGACACCCTGCCGTATGGCCTGCACGGCGCGCCGGGCGGCGTCCATGTTTTTGCTAGACAAGAATCGGTACAGGCGCTGCACATCGGCCAGCGCCTGCGGCGTCCAGATCAGGCGTGGCATTCAGGCGGCTCCACGTCCTTGCCTTGTTCGAGTTCGCTCAGCCAAGCATCGGCTTCTTCAGCAGTGATGTGCAGGCCCCCGTTGGCGCGGTAGTTTTCCCAGGCCTTGAGGGTGTCCTGACGCAAGGCTTCCCGCTGCTCCTCGCGCTCCACATACTGTTGAATGGCCTCGCGCATGAGCCAGTGCGGCGTGCGCTGGCGGGCGTCGGCCAGGCGCTTGACGCGGGCGCGAGTGTCGTCATCGATCTTGATGGCAACGGGGCGGATGACGGTGGCGGGCATGGTGGCTTCCTGGGTATTTCGAGGTATCACCTTAACATACCCGCTCCCGCAACACCGTCTTCAACACCTTCCCATAGTGGTTCTTGGGCAGCGTCTCGACAAACTCATACCGCTTGGGCCGTTTGAAGCGGGCGATCTGGTCCAGGCAGAAGGTGTCGAGCGCCTTCGCATCCAGCGCCGCACCGGGCTGCGGCACCACAAACGCCACCACGATTTCGCCCCACTCGGGGTCGGGCGCGCCGACCACCGCCACTTCGGCCACGCCGGGCGCGTGCAGCAGCACCTCTTCCACCTCGCGCGGGTAGATGTTGCTGCCGCCGCTGATGATCAGGTCCTTGCTGCGGTCCTTGAGGGTCAGGAAGCCGTCGACATCCAGCGCGCCCATGTCGCCGGTCCACAACCACCCGTCGCGGATGGCGGCCTGGGTGGCCTCGGGGTTCTGCCAGTAGCCGCTCATGACGCTGTCGCCCTGGATCAGCACTTCGCCCACTTCGCCCGCGGGCAGCGATTGGCCGTCAGGCCCCGCGACGCGGATGCGCACGGGCGTCTGTGCCACGCCGACGGAGGCGATGCGCGCCTCGTGCCGCGGGTGCGCGGTGTCGGCCAGGTGGGCGCGGC
This sequence comes from Hydrogenophaga electricum, assembly GCF_030160815.1. Lineage (NCBI taxonomy): Bacteria > Pseudomonadati > Pseudomonadota > Betaproteobacteria > Burkholderiales > Comamonadaceae > Hydrogenophaga > Hydrogenophaga electricum. Next base: position 29,653 of record NZ_BSPB01000041.1, read on the forward strand.
TGAGGGCGGTGCCGGTCATGGGGCTTTCGCCCTGGCCGTAGATCTGCACGAAGCGCGGGCCCATGGTGCGCAGCGCGCGGCGGATGTCGGCGGCGTACATGGGCGCGCCGCCGTAGACGATGGTCTTGAAGCTGTGGCCGCACTGCCCGGGCGAGAGGCCCTGCGCCTCGGCTTCGTCGACGATGCGTTTGACGATGGTCGGCGCGGCGAACAGCGAGAGCGGGCCGAGTGCGCGGCCCAGCTCGAACAGTTCGGCCGCGTCGAAGCCGCCCGAGGCGGGCACCACGTGCCGCGCGCCGGCCATGAGGTGCGGGATGGCGTAGAGCCCGGCCCCGTGCGACATGGGCGCGGCGTAGGCGATGGCGTCCTGTGCGCTGGCGGGATCGACGTCGTTGAAGTAGCCCAGCCCCATGGTGAGCAGGTTGCGGTGCGTGATCATCACGCCCTTGGGCCGGCCGGTGGTGCCGCTGGTGTAGAACAGCCAGGCGGTGTCGTCGGGGGCGCGCTCCTCTGGCTCCTCTATATAGAGAGCGTCTTCGCCCCCCCTTTCCGCGCCATTCACCCAGGCGTCGCATGCGGTGCTGTCCACGTCCATCACGCCGTCCAGCCTGGTCAGCGCGGCCGGATCGGGCACGAGGTCCGCCGTGACGAAGGCCCACCGCGCCCCGGCGTTTTCCACGATCCACTGCACTTCCTTGAGGTGCAGCTTGGCGTTGACCGGCACGGCCACCAGCCCGGCCCACCAGGCGCCGAACAGCAGCTCCAGGTAGCGCGGGTGGTTGCGCATGAACAGCAGCACGCGGTCGCCGGGCTGCAGGCCTTGGGCCCGCAGGTGAGCGCCCACTCGCGCAGCGCGCTCTGCCCACTCAAGATGGGTGGCCAACGGCAGGGTGCCGTTGAAGATGGCGGGGCGGTCGGGGTGTTCCAGCGCCTTGCGCTGCAGCAGGTGGGCGAGGTTCATGGTTTTGTCTCCGGGTGCAAGGCTCCACCATAGCGCGCTCGCGGGGCGGCTACAGTCGGTCCATGAAATCCCCAGGCACGGCCACCGCCCCGCCAGCGGCCCGCCGCGCCCGCCCACAACGCCCATGCCGACCGACACCCCTGCGCTGATCACCGCGTTGCGCAACGCCGCCCGCTACCCGCACCCGGCCGAACCGGTGGTGCTGATGGAGACCCACGGCGCCTGGGTGCTGCTGGCGGGCGAACACGCCTACAAGATCAAGAAGCCGGTGCGCCTGCCGTTCATGGATTTCGGCACCCTGGCGTTGCGGCGCGCGGCCTGCGAGGCCGAGATCCGCGTGAACCGGCGCTTCGAGCCCACCGACCCGGCGGCGCGGCTGTACCTGGAAGCCCTGCCGATCACAGGCACGCCCGAAGCGCCGGTGTGGGGCGGCGATCCGGCGGCGGCCATCGAATGGGCGGTGCACATGCGCCGCTTTCCCGAAGATCAGCGGCTGGACCACCTGGCCGAGCGTGGCGCGCTCACCCCGGCGCTGCTGCAGCAACTGGCCCGCCACCTGGCGGCCTTTCAGGCCAGCGCCGCCGTGGCCCCGGCAGACAGCGTCTGGGGCGAGCCGGCCGGCGTGCGCCAATGGGCCGAGGACAACCTCAGCACGCTGCGCGAAACCACCGGGCTCAGCGCCGACGACCGTGCCACGGTGGCAGCACTGGCAACGTGGACGGCCGAGCGCTTCGCCGCCATCGAACCCCGCCTGGCCGAGCGGCGCCAGGCCGGCTGCGTGCGCGAAGGCCATGGCGACCTGCACCTGGCCAATCTGGTGCGGATCGGCGACGCGGTGCTGCCGTTCGACGCGATCGAATTCAACGACGCGCTGCGCTGGATCGACACCGCCGCCGACCTGGCCTTCACCGCGATGGACCTGCAACGCATCGGCCAGCCCGGGCTGGCCCACGTGCTGATCAGCGAGTGGCTGGACGCCAGCGGCGACGTTTGTGCCCCGGCCGTGCTGCCGTTCTTTGCCGTCTACCGCGCCCTGGTCCGGGCCAAGGTGGCGGCCATCCGGCTGGCGCAGACCGGTGCGGCGTCGCCCGCGCACGGGGCGGCGCTGGCCGAATCGCGCGCCTACCTGGCGCTGGCCCGGCAACTGGCCGACACGCCGGCGCCGCAACTGGTGCTGGTGCACGACCCGTCGGGCAGCGGCAAGTCCTGGGCCAGCACCCGGTGGCTGGCCGGCCAG
>NZ_BSPB01000042.1:0-31760 GCF_030160815.1 Hydrogenophaga electricum
GCACGCGCTGGCCCAGCGCTGGCTGGGCGCCGTGTCGGCGCGGCGCGGTGGGCGTGGCCGTCTGGCGCTGGGCTGGCGGGCTCTGGCCTACCTGCCCCTGGTGGTGTCGCCCGTGATGGTGGCCTTCGGCCTGCTGCTGCTGTACCCCGACTGGACCGCCAGCCTGGGGCTGCTGCTGGTGGCCTACGCGCTGCTGGGCTATCCCTTCGTGGCGCGCGCGCTCACCACCGCGCTCGACCAGTTGCCGGCCCACTGGGCCCAGGCTGCGGCCACGCTGGGGGCCACCCCCTGGCGCGTGTTCTGGCGCGTGACACTGCCGCTGGTGCAGCCCGCGCTGCGCCGCGGCGCCGCCTTCGCGGCGGCCACGGCGCTGGGCGAGTTTGCGGTCACGCTGTTCCTGTCGCGGCCCGAGTGGATCACCCTCACCACGCTGATCCACCAGCGCCTGGGCCGGCCCGGGGCGGCCAATCTCGACGCGGCCATGGTGCTGGCCGCGCTGCTCATGGGGCTGGCGCTGCTGGCCTTCGTGCTGATCGAAGGTGCGGGTGCCTCATCCGGCCAGAAGGGCGACACTGCCAGCCATGCTTGAGTTGCGCGACATTCACAAACACTGGAACGGCCAGCCCCTGCTGCGGGGCGTGAGCCTGGGCGTGGCCGCCGGCGAGACCGTGGCCCTGCTGGGCGCTTCGGGCAGCGGCAAGAGCACGCTGCTGAAGATCGTGGCCGGGCTGGAGGCGCCCGAATCGGGGCAGGTCTGGTTCGACCACACCGACATCACCGCGCTGCCGCCCGAGCGGCGGGGTTTTGCGCTGATGTTCCAGGACTTTGCGCTGTTCCCGCACCTGAACGTGCGCGACAACGTGGCCTTCGGCCTGATCGAGCAGGGGCATCGGCGCGCGCAGGCGCGCGAGCAGGCCGAAGCGCTGCTCGCGCCCTGGGGCCTGGCAGCGCACGCGCGGGCCCGGGTGTGGACCCTCTCGGGCGGGGAGCAGCAGCGCGTGGCCCTGGCCCGGGCCCTGATCACCCGGCCGCGGGTGCTGCTGCTGGACGAGCCCTTTTCGGCGCTGGACGCGGCGCTGCGCGAGCAGTTGCGGGCCGAGTTTGCCGAGCGCATTGGCGCGGCCGGCATGGCCGCCGTGCTGGTCACGCACGACGAGACGGAAGCACGTGGCATGGCGCAGCGGGCCTGGACCTTGCGTGGTGGGCGCCTCGAATCCGCCTGGTAGCGGCCGGCGCCCGGCAGCGACCGATCAGGTTTGCGACTGCAGGTAATTCTGCAGACCGACCTTGTCGATCAGGCCGATCTGCTTTTCCAGCCAGTAGGCGTGGTCGGTCTCGGTGTCGCCGAGCTGCGCGACCAGAATGTCGCGGCTGACGAAGTCGGCCAGGCGCTCGCACAGCGCGATGCCTTCCATCAGGCTGGCGCGCACGCTGTACTCGACGTCCAGATCCTTGCGCAGCATCTCGGGCACCGTCAGGCCCGGCTCGAAGGCGTGGGGCCGCATGTCGGGGCGCGCGCCCAGCATCAGGATGCGGCGGATCAGCGCGTCGGCGTGCTGGGTCTCTTCGGCCATCTCATGGTCGATGCGCGTGTACAGCTGGGTGAAGCCCTGGTCTTCGTAGGTGCGCGAGTGGATGAAGTACTGGTCGCGAGCGGCGAGTTCGCCGCGCAGCAGTTCCTTGAGGCATTCGATGACGTCGGGGTGGCCTTGCATGGTGTCGGTCTCGGTATTCAGAATCAAACGCGCAGTATCGGGCTTTTGGCGGCTGCTGGGCGGTTTGGCCTTGCGAGCCCGGTCTGGATGCGACTGGGCCTGAAGAGCCGCATTGGAGGCATTCGCATTCCGCCGGCGCCACAGGTCGCTGGTGCGAGAATCGGCGCAGGCCGCGTGGGCGGCTGGCGTCTCTTTGACTGGAAGGTGGGTATGGGCTGGTTTTCCAAAAACACGGACGGTTTCTTCCTCTCCACCACCACGCCGCCGGACATTCCGCGCGCGTGTTATCTGGGTGTGGTCAACGGCGAGGCCATCATCGGCGCCAACATCTTTCGCGACCTGTTCAGCTCGGTGCGCGACGTGGTCGGCGGGCGCGCCGGTGGCTACGAGCGGGCCTTGGCTGGCGCCCGTGATGCCGCGCTGGAAGACCTGATCGAGGCCGCGCGGGAGCGCGGTGCCGAGGGCGTCATCGGCATTGATTTCGACTACGAAGTGCTGGGTGAGACCAACGGCATGATGATGGTGGCGGTCAGCGGCACGGCGGTGAAACTGCCATGAGCATGGTGCTCTGGGCCTATGTGCGGGTGCGGGGGCAGGCGCTCAGCGACGGCACGGACCGCCTGGCGCTGTACCGGCACCGGAATCGGCTCGACGTGCTGTCGCGGCGCCTGGAACTGCCCCCGTTCCTGTCGGCCTGCGACACCACCGATCTGCACTACAACACCTCGGACCAGGCCTTGCCAGACGGGCTGTCGTCGACCGACGAGGTGATGGCGCGCAGTGGCCAGTGGCTGCCCATGGGGCAGGCGCTGGCCTTGCTCGAAGGGCTGCTCATTCATGTGGAGAACCAGCGCCCGCGCCTGGGCCTGCTGCGCAACGACCGCGAGGCGGTGGCGACCGAGCTGCGCGAGGTGCTGGCGTTCGTGCGCAGCTGGGTCCAGGAAGCCGACGCGTTCAACTTTGCGGTCGTGATGTGACCGCAGCGGCCGCGCGGCCGGCTCAGCCGCCGCGCAGTGCGCGCAGCAGTTTCTGGCCCGCCCGGCCGTTGGTCTCCTGACCCAGGCGCTGCTGTTCCACGCGGATGGCGTCGCGGCTGCGTTCGCCCAGCATGCCATCCACCGCGCCGATATCGTGCCCGCGCATGATCAGCAGCCCCTGCAGTTCGCGCCGCTCTGCGCGCGAGAGCCCGGGGTCGTCGGTCGGCCAGGGTGTGGCGAAGGGGCCTGCACCGCGCAGGCGGTCGCTCAGGTGGGCGATGGCCAGGCCGTAGCTTTCGGCGGCGTTGTAGCTGTAGATGGCGTCGAAATTGCGGAACACGAGGAAGGCAGGCCCGCGCGGACCGGCCGGCGTCATCAGCCCGGCGCTGCCCAGGCCGTCGGGCAGCGGGCTGCCGTCGACGCGCCGCACGCCGCGCGCGATCCACTCGCTCATCGGGCGCTTGGTGCGCCGGCCCTCGCTGGCGGTGTTCAGGTGGGCGGGCAGCCGGACCTCGAATCCCCAGGGCTGGCCGCCGCGCCAGCCGGCCTTGGCCAGGAAGTTGGCGGTGGAGGCCAGCGCGTCGGGCGTGCTGTCCATCAGGTCGCGCCGGCCGTCGCCGTCGAAGTCGACCGCCAGCCGTTCGAACGTGGTCGGCATGAACTGGGTGTGACCGAAGGCGCCGGCCCAGGAACCCACCAGGCGTTCGGGCGTCACGTCACCGGCCTGCAGGATGCGCAAGGCCGAAAAGAACTCGCCCTGGAAGAAGCCTTGCCGGCGGCCGAAACAGGCCAGCGTGCCCAGGGCCTGCGGCAGCGGGTAGCGGCCGAAGCTCTGGCCGAAATTGCTTTCCACTCCCCAGACCGCGACCACGGTGGCGGGGTCGACGCCGAAACGCTGTTCAACCCGGGCCAGCACCTCGGCATGCCGCGCGAGCAGGGCCCGGCCTTCGGCCACGCGCTCGTCATCGACCAGACCGGCCAGGTAGTCCCAGATCGGGGTGCGGAACTCGGGCTGGTTGTCCAGCTTGGCCAGCACGTCGGCGTCGGGGGTGAGGCCGCGCGTGAAACGGGCATAGGCTTCGGCGGACACGCGCGCTTCGCGCGCGGCGGGCGCCAGCCGTTGCAGGCAGGCCTGGAAAGCGGCGTCGGAGACGCTGTTTTCGGTCTGGGCGGAAGCGGGGAGACCAGCGCCCATCAGCAGGGCCGCGGTCAGCAGGGGGAGGGACTTGTTCATGACGGTCTGTGGCGGCTGAAACAGGGCGGGGCAGGGCGGGCCTGCCCCGTTCGGTGGGGTGGGTGGGGCAGACGGTGTCAGACCCGCCAGGTGCTGCCGTGTTCCGGCACGAGTGCGGGCCAGCCGAGTTCGGCCTCGACCCGGTGGCGCAGCGCGTCGGAGGCTTCCATGTCGCCATGGACCACGAACACGCGGTGGGGGGCGGCGGGCAGGGCCCGCAGCCAGGCCATGAGCTGGCTGGCGTCGGCGTGGGCGGAGGCCGACGCCAGTTGCACGATTTCGGCGCGCACCGGCAGGTCCTGCCCGTGCAGGCGCAGGGTGAGCGCGTGCCCGGCCAGCGAGGCACCCCGGGTGCCGGGCGCCTGGTAGCCGGTGAGCACGACCATGTTGCGGTGATCGCTCAGGTAGCGCGCCAGGTGGTGCAGCACGCGCCCACCGGTGGCCATGCCGCTGGCGGCCAGGATGACCTTGGGGCCGTGGTTCATGGCGATGGCCTTGGACTGCTCGACCGACATGGCCATCTCGGCCGAGTGTTCCATGGCCCGGCATTCGGCCGCGTCGAGCCGGTGTTCACCCAGATGGCGGGCGAACAGGCCTGTGCTGTGGATGGCCATGGGGCTGTCCAGGTACACCGGCAGGTGGCGCGGCAGCGCGTCGCGTGCCTTGAGCTGCACGATGGCGTGCAGGATTTCCTGGGCCCGCCCGACGGCGAAGACCGGCACCACCGCCGTGCCTCCGCGGGCCGCTGCGCGCTGCAGGGCCGGGCCCAGTTCGGCCAGCACGTCTTCCTGAGGATGCTCGCGGTCGCCGTAGGTGGATTCGATGAACACCGCGTCGGCCGCCGGTGGCGGTTCGGGCGGCAGCATCAGCACGTCGTCGGGGCGGCCGAGGTCGCCCGAAAACAGCAGGCGCCTGCCGCCCACGTCCAGCAGCAGGCTGGCCGCACCGAGGATGTGACCGGCGCCGGTGAAGCTGGCCTGCCAGCCGGGCAGCGGCTCGAAGGGCTGGTGCAGCGGCACCGTGCGCAGCAGCTTGAGGCTGCGCAGCGCATCTTCTTCGGTGTAGAGCGGCAGCGCGGGCGCGTGTTTGCTGAAGCCCTTGCGGTTGGCGAAGGCCGCGTCTTCTTCCTGCAGATGCCCGCTGTCGGGCAGCAGGATCTGCGCCAGATCGCGGGTGGCCGGTGTGCACCAGACCTTGCCGTGAAAGCCTTCCTTGGCCAGCAGCGGCAGGTAGCCCGAGTGGTCCAGGTGGGCGTGCGTGAGGATCAGCGCCCCGAGCTTGTTGGGCAGAATGGGCAACGGGTCGCGGTTGCGCAGCCGCAGCTGCTTGTAGCCCTGGAACAGGCCGCAGTCCACCATGAGACTGTGGCCATCGTGTTCGACCAGGTATTTGGAGCCGGTGACGGTACCGGCGGCTCCGAGGAATCGGACGAGGACGCTCATGCGGCCATGTTACCCCCGTTGTCTGGGCCGGCAGGAGAGGGCGCCCGGGTGTGGGCGCGCTGGATGCCCGCCTGCGCGGGCATGACGGGCCGGGTGCATGTGGGCTTGCCTGTTATGCCTGCGCTTTCTCTCGTCATCCCCACGCGTTGCGTCGTCATTCCCGCGAAAGCGGGAATCCAGCCGAGTCACTGGATGCCCGCCTGCGCGGGCATGACGGGGCAGGGCGACAGAGGCACGACGGGGCAGGGCGGTGCGGACATGATGGGCCGGGCCGGGCCGGGCCGGAGCGGGCGGGCATCACGGCCCGGGCTTCGCTCTGCGGTGTCAGAGCACCTCGTTCAGCCCCATCATGAAGATGAAGCCCGCCATGAGCGTGACCGAGGCCAGGCCCTCGAAGCCGTTGCGGTGCGTCTCGGGGATCATTTCGTGGCTGACCACGAACAGCATGGCGCCGGCCGCGACGGCCAGGCCGACCGGGTAGAAGGCGGGCAGGCTGCCCAGCGCCACCAGGCCGAGCAGGGCGCCGAAGGGTTCGGCCAGACCGGAGAGCGCGGCCACGGCCCAGGACCTGGCCACGCTCTGGCCCAGCGTGCGCATGGCCATGGCAACGATCAGGCCTTCGGGCATGTTCTGCAGGCCGATGGCCAGCGCGACCGAGGCACCGCCCTGGCCGCCTTCGGAGGCCGAGGGGTCCAGGCCGGCGTAGGCGGCGCCCACGGCCAGGCCTTCGGGCACGTTGTGGATGAGGATGGCCAGCACCATGAGCCAGGCGCGCTGGTGGGCCGGATTGGCGAGCCCGTCGGCCGCCACCCACATGCCGGCATGGCCGGGCGCGGCCGGTGGCAGCACCGGGTGCTCGTGGGGCATGAAGCGGTCGATGGCCATCATCAGGCCCATGCCCAGCACGAGGCCGATGGCCGTCAGGCCCGCAGCCCCGGAACTGGCCTGGCCGGACGGCGCCAGCAGTGCGCGTCCGGCGGCCAGCGAGGGCAGCAGCAGGGCAAAGAGGGCAGCGGCCAGCATCACGCCGGCCGAAAAAGCCATGAGGGCCGACTCCTGCCGCTTGCTCACGCGCTGCACCAGAAACACCGGCAGCGCGCCGACGGCCGTGGCCAGGGCCGCGAACAGCGAGGCCTGCACACCGGCGGTCAGCGCGCTGCTGGCGCCGGTCGCGTCCCACCAGTGGCGCGTCGGGGCCCAGAAGGTGCTGGCCGCGGCCAGGCCGGCCATCAGCAGCAGACCGGCGCCCAGGGCGAGCAGGACCTGGCGCAGGGCATGGGGCGGGACGGGCAGTTCCAGGCGCTGCACCTGGGTCCATACCGGATTCAACTGGCGAATGAGAGCGGTCATGGGCACGGAAAGAAAGGGTGGGGATGGGAGGATTCTATAAATCTATCAATATTTTTGGTTTGATAGTTTTTAAGGCTTCCATAGGAAAAATGGCGGGACCTGGTGGGCGAATGGCGGGTGCGGCAGGCGCATCGGGGTCTCCATAGCTGTTTTTGTCATAAACAACTGAAAACGTATTCGTTCCAGTTTTGTGGCGCGGCTTTCATGATCCGTTCCGTTCTCTTCACCGCCTGGAGTTTTTTCATGACCACCCGCCGCCACCTGTTTACCGCTGCCCTGGCCACCGCGATCGCGCTGCCGGCGCTGCCCGTCTGGGCCCAGCCCGCGCCCGTGACCCTGCTCAACGTGTCCTACGACCCGACGCGCGAGCTGTACGTCGACTACAACGCGGCCTTCGTCAAGTTCTGGAAGGCCAAGACCGGCCAGGACGTGAGCATCAAACAAAGCCACGGCGGTTCGGGCAAACAGGCCCGCGCCATCATCGACGGCCTGGACGCCGATGTCGCCACGCTGGCCCTGGCGGGCGACACCGATGCGCTGCACACGCACGGCAACTGGATCCCGGCCGACTGGCAGAAGCGCCTGCCGCTCAACAGCACGCCCTACGCCTCCACCATCGTGCTGGTGACGCGCGCCGGCAACCCCAAGAACATCAAGGACTGGGACGACCTCATTCGCCCCGATGTCAAGGTCATCACGCCCAACCCCAAGACCTCGGGCGGCGCCCGCTGGAACTACCTGGCCGCCTGGGAATTCGCCAAGCGCAAGTACGGCGGCGACGACAAGGCCAAGGAGTTCGTGGCCAAGCTCTACAACAACGTGCCCGTGCTCGACACCGGCGCGCGCGGCTCGACCATCACCTTCTCGCAGCGCAACCAGGGCGACGTGCTGATCGCCTGGGAGAACGAGGCCTACCTGCTGGAAAAGGAGTTCGGCAGCAAGGTGGACTTCATCTACCCGAGCCTGTCGATCCTGGCCGAACCGGCCGTGACCGTGGTCGACAAGAACGTGGACAAGAAGGGCACGCGCGCCGTGGCACAGGCCTACCTGGAATTCCTCTACACCGAAGAGGCGCAGGACATCATCGGCAAGCATTTCTACCGACCGACTTCGGCCAAGGCGCAGGCCAAGTACGCCAAGCAACTGCCCAAGATCAACCTGTTCAAGATCGACGAGGCCTTCGGGGGCTGGACACAGGCGGCCAAGGTGCATTTCGCCGATGGCGGCACCTTCGACCAGATCTACACCAAGAAGTAAGCCGCGCGGCCCAATCACCGGAGTCACTGAGCATGTCTGTCCTGCTGATCGGCGGCAGCCCCACCGAGCACTCGCGTTCTGCGGCGCTGCTCGACGGGGTCGAACAACGCCTGCACCAACTGGTCGATGCGCGCCGCCTTCCGGTCGACCGGCTGCGCGTGCGCGACCTGTCGCCGCAGGCGCTGCTGCTGGCCGACTGGGGCCATGCGAGCGTGGCCCGGGCCATCGAGCAGGTGGCCCAGGCGCGTGCGCTGGTGATCGCCACGCCGGTCTACAAGGCGGCCTACAGCGGGGTGCTCAAGGTGTTTCTGGACCTGCTGCCGCAGACCGCGCTCAAGGGCAAGGCGGTGCTGCCACTGGCCACTGGCGGCAGCCCGCACCACATGCTGGCGCTGGACTACGCGCTGCGGCCCGTGCTGCAGTCGCTCGGGGCGCGCCACATCCTGCCCGGTGTCTACGCCACCGACGTGCAGATTCCCAAAGACGTTGAGGGCCAGTACCGCCTCGACACCGACATCGGCCAGCGGCTGGACGATGCGGTGAATCTCCTGCTCCAGGAAGGGCTTCGAATGCCGATCGCGGCCGGGTTCGCGCCCGTGCCGTTCGCTCAGGTGCGATGTAGCGTCTGAGCACTCCCCCCATCGGCTTTTTTGGCGGCTGCCGTCGGCAGCCCGGGGCGTGCTGCGCCCGCCAAACCTTTCAGGAGTGGTTCATGAACATTCATTCATCGCCCGAAGAGCGGGCCGGTGACGCGCCGCTGCCCGTGCCCGACGAGGTGGACCTCAGCGAGCGCGGCTGGCGCCTGTGGCTGCAGGTCGCGGTGGCCGTGGTGCTGGCGATCTTTGGCCTGGCGCTGCTGCTGCAGCCGGTGGTGCCGGTGTCGGGCTGGCTGTTGACACCCGCGTTGGAGCAGCAGCCATGACGCGGCCCGTGGTCCTCCCGTCCGCGCCCTGGCTGCGCATCCGTGCGGTGACGGCGGTGCAGTGGGGGCTCGATCCTGCGCAGGCCGGCGAAGCCTTGGCCTCCCCGGCCACCGAGCGTTCTCGCCGCGACCCGCTGCCCCTTGCCGACCGCTTCCGGTTCTGGCCGTGCAGCGCCACCCCGCTCGGTGTGTGCCACGCCACGCACCCCTTTGCCTGACATTTTCCGGAGCCTGTTTCCATGTCTCTCCAGTTCTTCTGGTTCATCCCCACCCACGGCGACAGCCGTTACCTGGGCACCGCCGAAGGCGGCCGCACGGTCAACCACGACTACCTCAAGCAGGTCGCGCAGGCGGCCGACAGCCTGGGCTATGAAGGCGTGCTGATCCCCACCGGCCGTTCGTGCGAAGACCCCTGGGTCGTGGCCGCCAGCCTGCTGCCGGTGACGCAGCGGCTCAAGTTCCTGGTTGCGGTGCGGCCGGGCCTGCACCAGCCGGCGCTGGCCGCGCGCATGGCCGCCACGTTTGACCGGCTCTCGGGCGGGCGCTTGCTGATCAACCTGGTGACCGGCGGCGACCGCGCCGAACTCGAGGGCGACGGCGTGTTTCTCGACCATGCCGAGCGCTACGCGCAGTCGGCCGAGTTCATCCGCATCTGGCGCGAGATCATCGCGCGCGGCCACACCGGCGAATCCTTCGACTACGACGGCCAGCATCTGCAGGTCAAGGGCGCCAGGCTGCTGTTTCCGGCGCTGCAGCGTCCGCACCCGCCGGTGTACTTCGGCGGGTCTTCGGAAGCGGCGCACGAACTGGCGGCCGAGCAGGTCGACACCTACCTGACCTGGGGCGAACCGCCGGCCGAGGTGGCGAAGAAAGTGGCCGACGTGCGTTCCCGCGCGGCGAAATACGACGACCCCCACGCTGCGCTGTCCCCCGATGGCGCCCGGTCCGGCCGCACGGTGAAGTTCGGCATCCGCCTGCACGTGATCGTGCGCGAGACCGAGGCCGAGGCCTGGGACGCCGCCGACCGACTCATCAGCAAGGTGGACGACGCCACGGTGGCGCGCGCGCAGGCCGCGTTCGCGAAGATGGATTCCGAGGGCCAGCGCCGCATGGCCGCGCTGCATGCGGGCGGGGTCCGGCGCGACCGCGCTGCGCTGGAAATCAGCCCCAACCTCTGGGCCGGTGTCGGTCTGGTGCGGGGCGGCGCCGGCACCGCGCTGGTGGGCAATCCGCAGCAGGTGGCGGCCCGCATCCAGGCGTACGCCGACCTCGGGCTTGAGACCTTCGTGTTCTCGGGCTACCCGCACCTGGAAGAGGCCTACCGCTTCGCGGAGCTGGTCTTCCCGTTGCTGCCGCGCCGCCTGCGCGAAGCGTGGCGCGCACCGGCGAACGACCAGGGGCTGACCGGCTCTGTGGGCGAGGCTGTTGCCAATGTCTACGTGCCCCGTGCCGCCCAAAGCTGAGGAGTGACCGACATGAACACCTCTGTGCGCGAATTGCAGGTCACCCCCGTTCCCCATGCTGGCGACACGGCGGATGGCGCCGGTACCGGCTGGGCCCGCAGCCGCCTGGCGCCCTGGTTCCAGGCGGTGGGCGCGCGCCTGCTGCCCTGGGTGGTGCCGGTGCTGCTGATCGTGGCCTGGCAGACCGCGTCGTCGGCCGGCTGGCTGTCCTCGCGCGTGCTGCCGGCCCCGGTGGACGTGGTGGTGGCCTTCTGGACCCTGACCGCTTCCGGCGAGCTGTGGACCCACGTCAAGGTCAGCGCCGGCCGGGCCTTGCTGGGCCTGGCCATCGGCGGCGGCCTGGGGCTGGTGCTGGGGCTGCTGACGGGCTCGGTCCGCTTTTTCGAAACCCTGCTCGATTCGACCGTGCAGATGGTGCGCAACATCCCGGCGCTGGCGCTGATTCCGCTGGTCATCCTGTGGTTTGGCATCGATGAGGCGGCCAAGCTGTTCCTGATCGCGGTGTCGGTGTTCTTCCCGATCTACCTCAACACCTTCCATGGCATCCGCAACGTGGACCCGGGCCTGATCGAGATGGGGCGCAGCTACGGCCTGTCGCGCTGGGGCCTGTACACCCAGATCATCCTGCCGGGCGCGCTGTCGTCCATCCTGGTCGGCCTGCGTTTTTCGCTCGGGCTGATGTGGGTGATCCTGATCGTGGCCGAGACCATTTCGGCGCAGGCCGGCATCGGCTACCTGACGATGAATGCGCGCGAATTCCTGCAGACCGACGTGGTGCTGGTGGGCATCCTGCTCTACGCCCTGCTGGGCAAGCTGGCCGACGTGCTGGCGCGTGCCCTGGAGCGCTACTGGCTGCGCTGGCATCCGGGGTACCAGGGGTGACACCCCCCTGCGCCGCTGCGCGGCTTCCCCCCGCTCTGGCGCGCCTTCGGCGCTGGGCAGGGGGACGGCAGCTGGGGCCGGCGGAGCCGGACCCTCGCTGCCCTGCAGCGAATGCCTCTCACACCACCTTCTTTTCTTTTCATAGGCCAGTCATGACACACGTTTCTTCTTTCAACCGCCGCGCCGCATTGGGCGCCATCGGTTCGTTCGTGGCCGGGGCGGCGCTGGCCCAGGGCACGGCACCGCGTACGGTGCGCCTGGGTTACCAGAAGTCGTCGACGCTGATCGCCGTGCTGCGGCTGCAGGGTTCGCTGGAGCAGCGGCTGGCGCCGCTGGGCGTGAAGCTGAGCTGGCACGAGTTCACCAGCGGGCTGCCGCTGCTGGAGGCGCTCAATCTCGACAACATCGACCTCAGCGCCGACGTGGCGGACACCGTGCCGGTGTTCGCCCAGGCCGCCGGCGCGCAGCTCACCTTCGTGGCGCAGGAAGCACCGTCGCCGACCGCCCAGGCCATCCTGGTGCGCGCCGATTCGCCGCTCAAATCGGTGGCCGACCTCAAGGGCAAGCGCGTGGGGTTTTCCAAGGCCGCGGGCGTGCATTACCTGCTGCTGGCTGCCCTGGAAAAGGCCGGTCTGTCGTTTGCCGACATCGACCCGGCCTACCTCACGCCGGCCGACGGCCGCGCGGCGTTCGAGCGCGGATCGCTCGACGCCTGGGTGGTGTGGGACCCCTTCCTCTCGGCCGCGCAGAAGCAGGCCGGCGCGCGCGTGTTGGCCGACGGCACCGGCCTGGCCTCGTACCAGCGCTACTACCTGGCCAGCACGCGGTTCGCGCAAGCCCGCCCCGACGTGCTGGGCGTGCTGTACGCCGAACTCGAAAAGGCCGGTCGCTGGGTCAAGGGCAACCCCCGGGAGGCCGCTGCGCTGCTGGCGCCGTTCTGGGGGCTCGACGCGGCCATCATTGAACAGGCCAACGCACGCCGCAGCTACGCGGTGCGCGCGGTCACACCGCAGAACCTGAGCGAACAGCAGAAGATCGCCGACGCCTTCTTCGCCGAGAAGCTGCTGCCACGGCGCCTCAACGCGCTGGACGTGGCGCTCTACCAGCCCGGAGCGTGAGCATGGCCGACACCGACCCGAACACCCCGGGCGTGCGCTTGGAACTGCGCCAGCTCAGCAAGCACTACGGCCCGCGCGAGGTGCTGCGCCAGAACAACCTGGTGATCGAACCCGGTGAGTTCGTGGCCATCGTGGGGCGCAGCGGCTGCGGCAAGAGCACGCTGCTGCGCCTGGTGGCCGGGCTGGAGCGCGCCACCGGCGGCCAACTGCTGCTTGACGGCCGGCCGGTGGCCGGGCTCAACCCGGACACGCGCATCATGTTCCAGGACGCGCGCCTGCTGCCCTGGAAGCGGGTGCTGGACAACGTGGCCCTGGGCCTGCCGGCCGAGCGCCGCCAGGATGCCGAAGCGGTGCTGGGCCAGGTGGGCCTGGGCGACCGGCTGGGCGACTGGCCGGCACGCCTGTCGGGCGGCCAGCGCCAGCGCGTGTCGCTGGCCCGCGCGCTGGTGCACCAGCCGCACCTGCTGCTGCTCGACGAACCGCTGGGTGCGCTGGACGCGCTCACCCGCATCGAAATGCACGCACTCATCGAAGGGCTGTGGAAACGCCACGGCTTCACCGCGCTCTTGGTCACGCACGACGTGCAGGAGGCGGTGGCGCTGGCCGACCGCGTGATCCTGATCGAGAACGGCGCCATCGCGCTGGACGAGCGGATTGCGCTGGCGCGGCCGCGCTCGCGGGGCGACGTCCACTTTGCTGCGATCGAAAAACGCATTCTCGACCGGGTGCTGCAGCAGCCCGATGCCGAACAACCCGACGCCGATCTGTCGTGGACCGGTGTGCCCGCCCACGGCCTGCGCTGGGCCGTCTGAACCGGTTTTTTTACCCCCAACCCGAAAGGAAACCACCATGTCCATCCAAGCCATCAACGTGCGCAACCAGTTCCGCGGCAAGGTCAAGGAAATCATCCAGGGCGATGTCGTGACCGAGATCGATGTCGAAACGCCCTGGGGCATCGTCACCTCCGTCATCACCACGCGCTCGGTCAAGGACCTGGGCCTGCAGATCGGCTCCGAGGTCGTGGCGCTGGTGAAGTCGACCGAGGTATCGATCGCCAAGCTCTGATGCCGGTGCACGCTGCAGGGTGAAGCGGCCCTGCGTTCATGGTCGAGAATCGGCGGGCCTGTGGCCGTCCGGCCAGAACCAGGTGCCTCATGTCTGAGAGCCTTTTTTCATAACACCCCGTCATCCCAGGAGATCCCATGTCAGCCCATTGGAAGTTCGAGACCCGCTCCGTGCACGCCGGCTACCAGCCCGACCCCACCACCAAGGCCGTGGCGGTGCCGATCTACCAGACCGCCGCCTACGCGTTCGACAGCGCGCAGCACGGCGCCGACCTGTTCGACCTCAAGGTGCCGGGCAACATCTACACCCGCATCATGAACCCGACGAACGACGTGCTGGAGCAGCGCATCGCGTCGCTTGAAGGCGGGATCGGCGCACTGGCGCTGGCCTCGGGCCAGGCGGCCGTGGCGTATGCGATCCAGACCATCGCCGAAGCCGGTGACAACATCGTCAGCAGCGCCGCCCTGTACGGCGGCACCTACAACCTGTTTGCGCACACCTTCCCGCAGTTTGGCATCACCACGCGGTTCGCCGACCACCGCGACCCCGCCAGCTTCGCGGCCTTGATTGACGAGCGCACCAAGGCCATCTTCGTCGAGTCCATCGGCAACCCGCTGGGCAACATCACCGACATCGCGGCGGTGGCCGAGGTGGCTCACCGCCACGGCGTGCCCCTGATCGTGGACAACACGGTGGCTTCGCCCTATCTGCTGCGCCCGTTCGAACACGGGGCCGACATCGTGGTGCACTCGCTCACCAAATACCTGGGCGGCCACGGCACCACCATCGGCGGCGCCATCGTCGACAGCGGCAAGTTCCCCTGGGCCGAACACAAGGCGCGCTTCAAGCGCCTCAACGAGCCCGACGTGAGCTACCACGGCGTGGTCTACACCGAGGCCCTGGGCGCTGCCGCCTACATCGGTCGTGCCCGCGTGGTGCCGCTGCGCAACACCGGCGCGGCGCTCTCGCCGTTCAACGCCTTCCAGATCCTGCAAGGCATCGAAACCCTGGCCCTGCGCATGGACCGCATCCATGCCAACACACTGGCCGTGGCGCAGCACCTGCAGCGGCACCCCAAGGTGGGCTGGGTTCACTACGCCGGTCTGCCCGAGCACCCGGACCACGCGCTGGCGCAGAAGTACCTGGGCGGCAAGTCCTCGGGTCTGCTGACCTTCGGCGTCAAGAGCGCGGCCGGCGAGGGCCGGGCTGCGGGCGCGCGCTTCCTGGACGCGCTGCAGCTGTTCACGCGCCTGGTGAACATCGGCGATGCCAAGTCGCTGGCCACGCACCCGGCGTCGACCACCCACCGCCAGCTGTCGCCCGACGAATTGGCCAAGGCCGGCGTGTCGGAAGACACCGTGCGCCTGTCGGTGGGCATCGAGCACATCGACGATCTGCGCGCCGATCTGGATCTGGCGCTGGCCGCCGTCTGAGCGGACCACCGCGGCGGCCAGGGCGGTGAGCGCCTGGCCGCCAGAGGGACACACCATGAATTTCCAGCAACTTCGATCCGTGCGCGAAACCGTGCGCTGCGGCTTCAACCTGACCGAGGTGGCGGCCATGCTGTACACCTCGCAACCGGGTGTCAGCCGCCAGATCCGCGAGCTGGAGGAGGAGCTGGGTGTGTCCATCTTCGTGCGTGCCGGCAAGCGCCTGACCGGGTTGACCGAACCCGGCGCGGCGCTGCTGCCCATCGTCGAACGCCTGCTGCAGGAGGCCCAGAACCTGCGCCAGGCCGGCAAGGAATTTGTCTCCCGCCAGGAAGGTGGCCTGACCGTGGCCGCCACCCATTCGCAGGCGCGCTACGCCCTGCCGCATGCGGTGCGCGACTTCCGCTCGGTGTTTCCGCAGGTCACGCTGCACCTGCACCAGGGCTCGCCCCGGCAGATTGCCGAGATGCTGCTGCAGGGCGAGGCCGACATCGGCATCGCCACCGAAGCCCTGGCCAACTACCCGCAACTGGTGACGCTGCCGTGCTACCGCTGGACGCACAGCGTGGTGGTGCCACCGGGCCACCCGCTGCTGCAGGTGGCCGGACCGGTCACGTTGGCCGATCTGGCCCGCTATCCCATCATCACCTACGACGTGGGCTACACCGGCCGTTCGCACATTGATGAAGCGTTCCACGAAGCGGGCATCCAGCCCGAGGTGGTGCTCACGGCGATGGACGCCGACGTGATCAAGACCTACGTGGAGCTGGGCATGGGGGTGGGCATCGTGGCGTCGATCGCTGTCGACCCCGAGCGCGACCAGCACCTGCGCACGCTCGACGCGCGCCATCTGTTCCGCATCAACGTCACGCGGCTGGCGATCCGGCGCGGGGTCTGGCTGCGCGGATATGCCTACAAGTTCATCGAGATCTTTGCGCCCACGCTGACGCGCGAGGTGGTGGATCAGGCGCTGAGCGAGGGTGTGAGCGCCGAGGCGCTGCCCGCCTGAGCAGGCTGGGCCGGCGTCAACGGTGCGGCCAGCCGATTGGGCGCAGGTATGCGTCCGGGTAGAAGGCGTCGAACAGGGGCGGCAGGTGGTCGAGGGATGGCCCGCACGGGGGGGTTGACAAGCGCTCGGTTTGCAAGCGGTCCAACCATTCGGCGAAGCTCCTGGCATCGGCCTGGCCAGGTGGCAGCACCCAGCTCATTGGTCGGCTGTGGAGCCGTTCCGCGGTCGGGCCAACCCCGGAGGCCAGCACCGGCAGGCCCTGCAGCAGGGCATCGGACAGTACGAAGCCATGCGACGGCGGTGTGGCAAACGGCAGCCACGCCAGATGAGGCCGGATGCGGCAGATCTGCATGTGCAGGCTCTCAGGTGCGCACTGGCCCCACAGGCGCAGATGGGGGTTTGACAGGGCGTCGGCCGGCAACGCTGGGTCGTTGGCCAGTGGTCCCAGGCATTCGATGCGGACCGGACATTGCCATTGCGCCAGCAAATGGGTCACTTCGGTGAGCATGACCACGTCCGGGTTCGGGGACGAGGTGCCCAGATACAGCACCCGCATCCACTCACCATCGGCCAGTGGTGCGGGGTGCGGTGCAAAGCGCTCGGGACGGCCAGGTTCCGGCAGACGCGCGGCGATGACCGCTGCGCCCTGGACCCGCTGGACCACGAGCGTGCTTTGTTCGCGGCTGCTGGCGATCACTCGGTGGGCATTCGCCACAAGCCTGAGCGCTTCGGGTGCCGGGGGGATGAAGAAGGCGTCTTCGGGCAGCGTGACGTCGTAAGGGCGGTCCAGCCGCGCGAGCAGCTCGGCAGTGTCACCGGCTGCGTCTGGCGGTTGCATCACATTGACCCGCGCGATGAAGAGGGCGCACAGGTCGGCGACCAGTTCTCTCCATTGCCTGGGCAAGGTGTACGTGATTTCTGCAGCACCGGGGGCCACAGAGGACAGGTGAAGCTCCTGGTCCCCGGTTTGCCATCCCCACAACAGGTTCACGCGGGGGCCCAGGGATGCGGCGAGCAAGCGCGCCTGCCGCACCGTGTCCCGGTTGGGCGGTGGTGTCAGCACCAGCACAGTAGGGCGGTGGGCCTGTGGCATGGTGCGCAGCGGCAGAGCCCCATGGCCCGTGGCGTCACGGGTCACACCGGGTGCCGCAGGCGCCGCTGCCGACGGAGCCTCCGGTTCGACAGAGCCGTCCAGGCGGGCAGGCCGCAGGCGAACCCGCAGGCCGATCATGGCGAAGGCCTGCGGTCCGGGGGCGACGGCTTTTTCGGCAGCCTGCCGCGACAGCGCCGCACCCTGCAGGCTGCCCAGCCAGGAAATGGGTGGAATGTTGCACAGCCAGGCGTCGATTTCTCCGGCAGCAAGGGCATGCAGGCCCTCGCGCAATGTCGGCACGTCCACGGGTGCCGACGGGTCGATCACCACCAGGGTTTCGGCCGAGGTGCGCGCCATCGCCATCGCCAGCACGCCAGCCGGGTGTGCTTGCGAGGCCGGCAGCGGCGCGGCCTGCGTCGGAACCGGCCACGCCGTATCTGACCAGCGCTGCGCGCTGGCGATGTCATCGTCCGGGTCCAGCAGCAGCAGTTCGGTGCAGCGTCCTCCCGCTTCGGCGAGCACCTGCAACGCCAGCGCGGGCGGTGTCCCGGAATGGGCGATACAGACCAGCGCGACAGCGCGGCCGTCCAGGCACTCGCGCAGGCGCGCATCGACGTAGGACCGTGCACCGTGGTAGGTCACCTGGCGGAGGTAGCGCTGGACCCGGCGCAGTCGGGGCACCAGGGTGGTGGTCGATGCACCGTCGGTCTGTGCCATGCGTTCCAGCAGCCGGATCCACAACAGGCCAGCCTCTTCGGGATGCCGCCCGGCGCGCGAGTCCTGCCCGGCATGCTGGCGTGCACGCACCAGCGCTGCACGTACCGGCACGAAGGGATGGCTTTCGGCCAGATCGAACCACCGCGCATAGTCCTGGGTCGTTGGCAGACCGGGGTCGAACGCGCCGCTTCTGGGCAGGCATTCGGCGGGAATCAGCATGGCGCAGCCGTGGAGCCGGCCTTCCAGCACGAGCCAGCGGGGATCGTCGGTCCGGCCATCCCAGTGGCGCAACAAGCCCCCCCGCTGGGTGACCGTGCCGGTCTCGTCGATGAAGTCGATCTCGCCGAACGCAATCGCGGGACCTCCAGCCTGACGCACCGCCTGCATGTAGTCCGCGACCTTCGTGGGCAAATACACGTCGTCGTGGCTCAGCCAGCAGAACCATTGCCCGCGCATGGCGGCAATGCCGGCATTCAATGCACTGGAGACGCCCCCATTGCGTTTGGCGAGCACGCGAACCGCATCGCCATAGCGGGCGATCACGCGCTGGGTCGCCCCCGCGTCGTTCGAGCCGTCGTCCACCACGATGACCTCGATCGCCGGCCAGGTCTGGGCCAGGGCGCTTTCGATGGCCTCGCCCACGTAGCGTGCGCCGTTGTAGACCGGAATGACGATGCTCACCAGATCGTGGTGTGTCGATTTCATGCGCAACCCCGGGCGATGACGTCGTCGTACATGCGCAGGGCGCGTGCGCCATTGGTCCGCGCGTCCCAGCGCTTTTCCACCTCCTGCCGGTTGCGCCTGTAGGCCGCGTCCACCAGGGCGTCGTCGGTCGCGGCTGTGACGATGGCGTCCGCCAGTGCCGCCACATCGTGCGGGTCGACGATCAGGCCGTCGATGCCGGGCCGTATCCACTCGCACAGGCAGCCGGTGTCGGCCGCGATGGGAAACGCTCCCAGGGCCATGGCCTCGAGAGAGGAGGTTCCGATCCCGTCCGAGATGCCGACCCCCACAACCAGGCGCGCCTGGGCGGTCCGGTCCAGGGCCGGGCCATGATCGGCCTGCCATGTGTCCGGTTGGATATCGAGTCCGGTCACCCGAGCCACTTCGGCGGCCATCTCGGCCACCTCTGGTCCCGCCAGGGCGATACGCACTTGGAACCGCTGCAGGTGTGGGGCGGCGATCAGCAGCGCGGACAGGATGTGCAGGGCCCGTCCCGACCAGCCGTGATAACCCTTGATCACGATGAGGTTGCGCTGCGACGGTGGTGTCCCGGGCAGGGGCATGTCGGCAAAGTCCACCCCGCCCGATGCGGGCTGGACATGGGTGGGACACCCCTCCCGGGAGCCCAGCTGCTGCGCCATCGCAACGTCCCGCGCGCATTCGCAGTGCAGGGCATCCACGCGGGCGGCCAGTGCCTGCAGCACGGGCCGGTGCGTGTCGAGCTTTTCGTAGAGATAGAGGTCGCTGCCCCAGTTCGACACCAGCCAGAGCGGGAAGTCCGTACCCATGGCCTGAGCCGCCTTGAGACAGGCATACCCCGCCATCTGTATCTCCATCGAATGCACCAGGACCGGTTGCAGCACACGGACCGCGTGCTCGACACTGGCGCTCCGGACCAGCGCTGCGCGGGCGCTCAGAAAGACGGGCGGTGGCAGGTCGTCGTCGGCTGGCTGTTCGTCGAGCGGATCGCGGGCCCACTGGCCCGCCATGCCCGGTGGCAGCCGATCCAGATCCTCGCGCGAGCGGATGGTCGGCAGGGCCGCCAATGCAGGCAGGTTGGGCTGCAGAGGGGTGGACGACAGCAGCACCAGCCGGTGCCGGGGGGAGGCCACCATCTGCAGCCAGCGTTGGGTGTGCACGCTGGCGCCGAGCGCAACGACAAGGATGCAAGGGGTCATGTGGTGGCTCACAGGTGGGCGAGGATCGTTTCGCCGAGCACGCGAGGGTCGTGCGCTGCACGCACCTGCGACAGCAGATGGCCCGAGGCACGGACTTCCGGAAACTGCACGACCACCAGCATGGGAATGCCCAGGGCAATGGCCTGGGCGTGATAGGGCGACACGAAGGCCTTGAAGCCCACCGCCACGTACAGCCGTGCCCGGTGCAGCGTGGCAAGAGCCCGGCTGTCGTCCTCGACCACCGCGAGCCGCAGCGCCCGGTCGTGCTGCAGGCACTGGGCTGCCGTGCTCACCACCGGGTCCCCATGCGTCAGGACCGCGACCGGCACGTTGTCCAGCGATCCGGCGATCAGTGCCAGCGCGGAGATCGTCAGCAAGCCGCGTCCCTGCATGTTTTCCAGGCCATCGACGACCAGCGGTCTGTCATCTGTCGCGGCGTCGTTTTGCGGTAGAGTCATATGGCAATCCATCCTGGGCAGCGCGCGCCGGATGGGCCACCCGTTCTCACTTTACCAGCCGGTCTTGATCAGGGCGGCCCATCGTTGGAGTGCGCTTTGCAGCAGAAAAAAATCTTGGTCACCGGGGCTGGCGGATTCATTGGCAGCCATCTGGTTCAGTCGCTCGTTCATGCCGGCGCAGAGGTGAAAGCGCTGCTTCACTACAACGCCCAGAACGGCTTGGGCAACCTGCGATGGCTTGATCCCGGGACCTTGGCCGCGGTCAACACCGTTCATGGCGACCTGAGCGATGGTGAGTTCATGAAACGGGTGGTCGAAGGGGTGGATGCGGTGTTCCACCTTGGCGCGCTCATCGCGATCCCGCACTCGTATTCGGCCCCCCGCAGTTATGTCGAAACCAACGTCCTGGGCACGCTGAACGTGCTCGAGGCTGTGAAGGCCTGCGAAACCCCGCGGCTGGTCCATGTCAGCACCTCGGAGGTCTACGGCAGCGCGCGCTACATCCCGATGGACGAGGCGCATCCGCTGCAGGCGCAGTCGCCCTATGCCGCGACCAAGATTGGTGCCGACAAGCTGGTCGAATCCTATGTGCGCAGTTTTGGCGTCCGCGCCGTGACGGTACGCCCCTTCAACACCTTCGGTCCGCGCCAGTCCGCGCGTGCCGTGATCCCGGCCGTCATCGCCCAGGCGCTGAGCCGGCCCTCGGTCATCCAGTTGGGGACCACGACACCGGTGCGCGACCTGACCTTCGTGTCGGACACCGTGGACGGTTTCATCACCGCCGCGACCGCTCCCGATTCGGTGGTGGGGGGCTGCTACAACCTGGGCACGGGGCAGGGGATCGCCATTGGCGACCTGGCGCGGACCATTCTCGACCTGATGGGGGTGTCTGCCCGCATCGAAGAAGACCCGCGTCGGTTGCGGCCCGCCGCCAGCGAGGTTGACCGTCTGGTCTCAAACCACCAGGCGTTCCGTGCCGCCACCGGCTGGCAACCCCGCGTGTCGCTGGCCGAAGGCTTGCAGCGCACCATCGAGTTCTTCCAGGCGCACCCCGACGAGCTGCCTCGCAGCGGTTTCGCCCAATGAGTGCGGCGCCGTTCCAGGCTCTCATCATGGCGGGCGGCAAGGGCACCCGTCTCCTGCCCTACACCACGGTGCTGCCCAAGCCGCTCATGCCCCTGGGTGATGCTTCTGTGCTTGAACACCTGTTGTGTCTGCTGCGGCGCCACCAGGTGCGTCGCGTGTGCCTGGCGGTCAATCACCTGCGTCACCTGATTCAGACCCTGTTCGGCGACGGGCATGCGCTCGGTATGGAGATCACCTACGCGGTGGAAGACGAGCCCCTGGGCACTTGCGGTCTGTTGGCGCAAGTGATCGACGAGATGGAAGAGCGGTTTCTGTTGCTCAATGGCGATCTCGTCACCGACATGGACATGGCGGCCTTGATCGCCCATCACGCGGAGTCCGGAGCGGCCGCCTCGGTGGCGGCCCTGCGCTATGGTGCCCAACTGGAATACGGGGTGCTCGACGTGACCGATCAAGGGCAGATCACCCGCATCCGTGAGAAGCCACGCACCGAGTACCTGATCAACATGGGCGTGTACGCGCTCACGCGCGCCTGCGTGCGGCCGCACCTGCGCCTGGGCCAGCGGCTCGACATGCCCGAACTGCTGCAGGCCCTCGTGGCCGCAGGCCACGACGTGCGCGCCTACGAGGCCGAGTGTGCGTGGCTGGACATCGGGCGGCCGGAAGACTTCGTCAAGGCCCAGGCACTGGTACAGGGTTTGTCGGAAGCCGCCACGAGACCATGACGGACACCCTCTCCGGAAACGCGCTGCGGGACAGCCTGCCCGACCTGTTTGTCCATTCATTCGGGGTGCCGACGCGCTGGGAGCATGTCGCCGTGGGGCACTGGCTGGCGCGGGTCCGCGATGTCTGGCGGCTCGCCGGGTGCGGCCCGGCCTTTGACGAGATGCGGCGCCTGATTCCTCAGGCGGGCAGTCTCTGCGAGCTGTGCCTGGGCAGCGAGCCGCTGGCCGATCTGTTGGTGATCGAGTCGCCGCTGGCGGGCGACCAGTCGGACCCCGCCTACTGGACCGGGCGTCTCGCTCCGGGCGCCGTGGTGATGGTCGTGGGCGTCCAGCCTGGCGAGGCGGCAGCATCGCTGTGGTGCCGCTGGCGCGAGTCGGTGCCCGGGGATGCGGCGTTCGACCTTCCCGCCGGTCCGGGCCTGGGCCTGCTGTTGCCGACGCCCGAACACGCCCCGGCGTCGGTGCGGGAGCTGTGCGCAGGCGGGCCGGCCCTGGCCACCCTGTTTGATGCGGCCCACCAGGCTGCAGCCGGTCTTTCTCATGCGCAGCGCTGGCGCGAAGCCGAAACGGCACGCGCTGCAATGGCCGAGCGGGAGATGCACTGGCTGCAGCAGGCGCAGGTGCTTGAGGCGCGTGTGCAGGCCGGATACCGGGCTGGCCTGCAGGCCGCAGGGGAGCGCGAGCAGGTGCTTTCGCACCGGATCGAGGCGATCGAGGGCAGCAACACCTACCGCGTGGCCATGGTGTTGCAACGGGTGGCGAGCCGGTTGCCCGACGGCCTGCGGGTTTTTCTGCGCCGAGCACTCAGGCTCGCCTGGTGGACCTTGCGGGGGCGCTTGCGGGAGGGCCTGCATGCCCGGCGCGAAGCCCTGCGTCAACGGGCGGCGCAGGCGAATGCCCCGTCCCCGATGCCACCGGCTGCGCCTGCAGGGGCCGCTTTGGGCGCCGGACCGGTGCTCAGCGCGGTGGGGGCACCCATGGCCGGAATGCGGGTGGCGTTCGGTATCGCGGTGGCTGGCGATGCCCCTTTTCGTGTCCAGCGTGTCGTCGGCCGCGCACGCTCGGCCCTTGCCCATGTGGGACAGGCCAGAACCGGTCTGGTGCTGGTGGCCGATGACGGTGCGGCCTTCGCACTGGAGAACTGGCTGCCGCCCGAAACCGTCTGCCTGTCACGCGGGGCGGCCGGGTTTGTCGCGGCGCACCGGCGCCTGATCGAGAGGGCTTTCGATGAGGGGGCCGACGTCTACGTGCTGACCGACCCGCACGGCCGTTTCGATGAAAAGACCCTGGCCGACGCGCTCGCGGTGTTCGGTCAACAGGGGCCGGAGGCGCTGGTGCAGATACCGGCAGCGGCCACTGCGGGCCTGCCCCGGATCCCTGGCTGCTTCGTGGTGATCTCCCGCGCGCTGGCGCAGCGCGTCGGTGAGCTGGATGAGCACCTGGACGCCAGCGCCGCACTGACCGATCTGGCGTTGCGCGCCGACGTCTTGGGTTTGCCGGTGGTGAGTCTGCCGACCGCCGACCCGTCGCTCGACCTGACGGCCATCGAAGCCACCGCCCAGGGACTGATCAGCCACCGCCTGCTGGGCGCGGCCTGGTGGCTGGCCCACAAATGGCGCAGCGCGCCGCTGATCGAGCAGGTGCGCTCCGCGCTGGAGGTCCGGGGACTGTCCATGCCGGCGGTTCCGCCGCCTGCCACGCCCGGGGCAGGCACTTCCTGGGGCGGTCGCGACCACGCGTTGCTGTCCTGGTGGCGCGCAAGAACGGGTGAGCGGGACACCCCCAGCCCACCGGTACCCTGCCAGCCCATCGACGGCGCGCCGAGCGCGGTGCCCGAAGGACTGGACCAGAGTCTGGCCGTGCCTTTTGCCTTGGATATCCCCCTGGCGCCGGCGCAGCGCGTGGCGGCCGTCGTTCACCTGTGGGGAGACGACACGGCCGAACCGATGCGGGAGCTGCTGCGCTGTGTGCCCGCTCCCTGTGATCTGTTCATCCGCACCGATGATGACGAGCGGCGCCACGCGATTGCCCCGGTCTTTGCGGACTGGGCGGCCGGCAGCGTCGATCTGTGCACCGTGCCATACCGCGATGGCAAACTGGCCTTCGCGGTCGATGTCCTGACAGACGAGCGCCGCCATGACTTGGTGCTTCACCTGCACGACCGTCAGCCCTTGCAGGGCGCCGCCTGCCAGGCCCTGCTGGGTTCGCCCCGGGTGGTGGCTTCGGTGCTGGCTGCCTTCAGCGCCGATTCGTCGCTTGGCCTGGTGTTCCCCCAGCACAGCGAGGCAGACCGCGCCCACACCGGATGGCAGGGCGTGTTCGGGCAGGCCGAGGCCATGGCCCGTGGTGCTGGCTTGGTCGTCCGTCCGGATCAGCCGCTGGATTTTCCCGCAGCCGGCCTGTTCTGGGCCCGACCTGCCGCCCTGGCGCCACTGCGTGACCTGCCGGCGGAGGCGGGCCAACCCGGCGGCTTCGAGGCCGCTCTGCGCCTGTTGCCGCGGCTCTGCGAACACGCCGGACACACCTGGGTCAAACTGGCCCGCCCCGACCTCGCACCAGTGCATCCGCCTCCGCAGGTGGTGCATGGCGCCGCACCCCTGCGTGAGCACCTGCGCGCCGTGACGTTCCTGCTCTCCGACCGGGGGCTGTGGACTTCGGCTGCTGGGCGAGGAGGCTGGCGCCTGCGGCCGGACCCAGACCGGTCGCCGCGCCTGACGCTGCTGACCGGCACCGAGGTGCCGGCGCGACGCTGGGCCGCGTGCCAGGTTTTGGCGCAGGCGATGCTGCCCGGCGTTGAATGCCGGGCGATGACCGTGCCGCTGCCGGGGCCGGGTCTGCCGCCGCCGCTCGATACCCGCGCCAGCGAGGTGTTTCTGGCGGCCGACGGGGCGAGCCTGTCCCATGCCGTGGACCTGGTGGAGCGCCAGCGCCGCTTCTTTGGACACGGCCACCACCCCTGGTTGCTGAGCGACCTGACCGACGAAGATTTGCGGGCCATCTTGCGCCGACTGGCCCTGGCGCCTCACGGAGAGCTGACATGAAGGTGCTGATCCTGGGAGCGGGCGGCATGCTCGGCCACATGATGCTGCGGGAGCTGGGGGCGTCCCGCGACCTGACGGTCATCGGGACCGTGCGTGCACCCGCGCCGGCGCTGACCGGATTCGGTCGCGTTGCTCTGTGCACCGGCGTCGACGCGCTGGATACCGGTGGTCTGGGCGCCCTGATGGCCGAGGTCCGGCCCGACGTCGTGCTCAACTGTGTCGGTCTGGTCAAGCAGCACATGGCCGCCTGCGATCCGCTGCCAGCGCTGCAAGTCAACGCTGTGCTGCCTCACCAACTGGGCCGTCTGTGCCAACAGGTGGGGGCACGCCTCATCCACTTCAGCACGGATTGCGTGTTCTCTGGCGCACGCGGCACCTACCGCGAGTCGGACCCGAGCGATCCGGTCGACTTGTACGGGCGCACCAAGCTGCTGGGGGAAGTGGCGAACGATCCGGCGGTGCTGACCTTGCGGGTGTCGTTCGTCGGGCCCGAGCTCGGCACAACCCATGGCCTGCTGGCCTGGTTCCTGGCGCAGCACCAAGCCGTGCGCGGATTTCGGCACGCCATCTTTTCGGGCTTCACTTCTCTGGAACTGGCGCGCATCGTCCGGGATCGGTTGCTGGCGAGGCCGGATCTTCACGGGGTCTACCACCTGAGCGCCGATCCGATTTCGAAGCTCGATTTCCTGTCGCTGGCGGGGCGCATTTATGGCCATGCCATTCCCATCGAGCCGTGCGATCAGCCGGTCATCGACCGCTCCCTGGACAGCACGCGACTGCGCGAGGCCCTGGGCTATCGCCCCCCGTCCTGGCAGGACATGCTGACGGACCTGCACACCCTGGAGCGATATGACTGACTTGCTGAAAGGGAAGATCTTGGCCATCACCGGGGGCACGGGGTCTTTCGGCGAAACCATTGCCCGACGGGCGTTGCGCGAGGGGGTGGCCGAACTCCGCATCTTCAGCCGCGACGAAAACAAGCAGCACCACCTGCGGCTGGCACTGAACGACTCGCGGGTGCGCTTCCACATTGGCGACGTGCGGCAAAGCGACGGCCTGCTCGATCTGTTGCGCGGGGTCGATCTGCTGTTCCACGCCGCGGCGCTCAAGCAGGTGCCTTCGTGCGAGTTCCATCCGCTGGAGGCGATCCGCACCAACGCACTGGGTGCCGAAAACGTGCTGGACGCTGCCCTGGCGCGGGAGGTGGGGGCGGTGGTGTTGCTCAGCACCGACAAGGCGGTCTACCCGATCAACGCCATGGGCATGTCCAAGGCACTCATGGAGAAGCTGGCCATTGCCAAGGCACGTCGCTGGCCCGACGGGCCGACCCGCATCTGTGTCACGCGGTACGGCAACGTGATGGCATCGCGCGGTTCGGTCATTCCGCACTTCGTCGAACAGATCAGACAGGGCCAGGCCCTGACGCTCACCGACCCGCGCATGACGCGCTTCATGATGTCGCTGCCCGATGCGGCGGAGCTGGTGCTCGAAGCCTGTGCCCGGGGTGGCCATGGGGACATCCTGGTCCAGAAGGCGCCTGCGGCCACGGTGCTCGATCTGGCCGAGGCGCTGATCGAGATCTTCGGCGGCCGCACGCCGTTGCAGAACATGGGCGCCCGCCACGGCGAGAAGCTGCACGAAACCCTGGTGGCGCACGAAGAGATGGCGCGTGCCGCCGACGGCGACCGCTACATCCGGATTCCGCCCGATGGGCGCGACCTCGACTACGCCGGCTTCTTCTCCGATGGCGGCGTGATGCTCGACGACGCCGACGACTTCAGTTCCCGCAACGCCCGCCGGCTCGATCGTGCCGAACTGATCGAGCTGCTGCTGGGCCTGGATTACATTCAGGCGCAACTGGGTGCTTCTCAACCGGTGCAGGAGCCCAAGGCATGAAGCGCAAGGTGATGACCGTGGTGGGCACCCGTCCCGAGCTGATCAAGATGTCGCGGGTGATCGACAAGCTGGACCGGGCCTTCGATCACGTGCTGGTCCATACCGGGCAGAACCACGATGACGCCCTGGCACGGATTTTTTTCGAGGATCTGGAGATCCGGGCGCCTGACCACCACCTGGCTGTCGCTGGCGGCAATGCGATGACAACGGTGGCCCGTGTCATCGAGGGTGTCGATGCGCTTCTGGAGGCCGAACGCCCCGAGGCGCTGGTCGTGTACGGCGACACCAATTCGGGCTTGTGCGTGCTGGCGGCCAAGCGTCGACGGATTCCTGTTTTCCATCTGGAGGCGGGCAACCGCTGTTTCGACGATCGGGTCCCCGAGGAGCTCAACCGCCGCGTCATCGATCACGCCAGCGATGTCAATCTGGTGCTGACCGAACACGCCCGCCGCCACCTGCTGGCCGAGGGCCTGCCCGCCGATCGGATCTACAAGCTTGGGTCGCACATGCCGGAAGTGCTGGCGCACCAGCGCGAGCGCATCGCTGCTTCCGACGTGCTGGAGCGCCTAGGGCTGGTGCCCGACCGGTTCTTCGTTGCCAGTCTGCACCGCGAAGAAAACGTCGACGACCCGGCCCGGCTCCGTCACCTCATTGATGGCCTGCTGGCGCTGGCCGACAGCCACGGCATGCCCGTGATCGTCTCCACCCATCCACGCACCAGAGCCCGGCTCGCGGTGGCCGGTCGCGACCTGGCGCACGGGCCGATCCGCTTCCTGCCACCGTTCTCGTTCTCGGATTACATCCGGCTGCAGCAGGCCGCGTTCTGTGTCATCTCCGACAGCGGGACGATCACCGAGGAGGCATCCCTGCTGGGTCTGCCGGCCGTGTCGGTACGCGACTCGCACGAGCGGCCCGAAGGCGTGGATGCCGGGGTTCTGGTTTTCTGCGACGCGCGTGCAGACCGGCTGGTGGAGGCGGTTCGCATCGTGCGTGACGGTTTTTCGCGAGCCGCCGCAGACCGCCGCCCGGTTTCCGACTACGAGGCCGGCGCCGTTTCCGACGCCGTGGTGCGGATCGTTGCCAGCTTGATCGACGCGGTCAACGAACGCACCTGGCGACGCCCGCGCATCTGAGCGGGGGCTCGCGCCGCGCGGTTCAGTCGCGTGGTTTCTGGCCGAACCGGAGGGAGATCGTGCGCAGCAACTGGGTCAGCCGCCACGAACGCGAGGCGTAGACGCGATCGAGTTCCTCGCGTATGGCGTGCCCCGTCTCGATCTCCTGGGCCTGGCTGGCAATGGCCTTGACCAGGGAGCCGCCTTTCTGGGCCGCCCGCTGGAGCAGGTCCTGGGTGGCGCGCCATTCCTGCTCGATCCGTTGCCGCTCCGGCGACGTCGCAGGCGGCGTTTGCGGGTGGACAAGCAGCCCGGCGCGCGCATCGGTTTCGGCCCGCACGACCGCCATCGCCCGGGCCAGGGCTTTTTCTGCCGCGGGCAACACATCAGAGGGCGGCAGCACGCTGCCGGCAAGCAACCGGGCCAGTGTGTGCTGGAGCAGGCTAAGCTGGTTGCGCAGCAGGCGGATATCGTCCTGCCCTGCCGGGGCCCGGAGCTGCGTCTCTTCCCCGTGTTCGCCCGTCAACAGGGCCTGTCCCCATTGGCCCGGCAGCGACAGCAGCAGGTCGTTGAAGTGGGCGCGCAACGGGGCTTCGAGGCTGTCGTCCGTCCTGGCCCGGGCGATGGCCTGGCGCAGGGGCTCGTCTTCCGCCAGCCAGGCCAGGGTCTCGACCGGGTGCAGGAGCAGTTCTGTGGCCAGCGCGGCGAGCAGGGCAGACGACCACTCAGTGGCCCCGGCCACGACCTCGTCAGCCAGCACGGCCAAATCGGCCAGGGGCGATGGCGTGGTGCGGCCCCTGTCGGTATGTCCGCGGGGGGCGAATGCCCGGGTGCCCGGTGCGCCAACCAGGGCATGCGTGCGCTCATGGGGATGTGCGGGCGGCGCGATGCGGTCGATCGCGTCGAAGACGCTGTCCTTGGGGTGGTTCAGCAGCACGCTGAGCAGGCTCGTCATCGCCGGCCCGTGCAGGAATACCGGTGTGCGTCCGGTTTCCACCAGGCGCTCGAAGACGTTTCGGTATTCCTGGCATTCGGCGGGTGCCGACAGCAGGTTCACGATGAACGGGTCGTTGTGGAAGTAGGCGTCGTAGCGCTGGAAAAGTTGCCAGGCTTCTTCGCCGTCGTTCTGATTGGCCTTGTGCTTCATCAAGGCCCACCAGCAGTCGTAGGCGAGGTTCGGGTCGGTGTCTGCTCGCGAAAAGATGCCGGGCATCCAGACGTTGTTGAGGAAGGCCTGGAAGCCGTCGTCGCCTGCCTTGTAAATGGCATTGCCATTGAGGTGCATCTGGATTTCGTGCGTCAACCGCTGCCTGCCGGCGAACGTGGACCCGATGATCCAGGCCCGTGCATTGGCCGCGATCACGGCCTGCGCCGACTCCAGCCATCCCGCTTGCACCGGGAGACAGTCCAGCTCGGTCTGCAGGGTGAACCCGCCAAATTGCCGGGCGAACTGCATGGTCTGCTGGAACAGCAGGTTGGGGCCCGCCTTGTTGCCGAAGCGGCCGTGCATGTGCGTGGCTCCGCGCACGTACAGATCGCGATCGCCTTCCAGCCCGGCACTGTGCGCGTGGCAAGCGGCGAAACACTCTGCCAGGCTGGGGAACGCCCGGAACACGGCTTCGGCTTTCGCCAGGGCTTCTGGGGGGGCGTTGTTGACCACCACCAGGAGGTGGGGCTTGCGGGCGTGGCGCCGCGTCACGGGGAAAAAGCGCGGATCCGACCACAGGGCCAGAAGGTCTCGGAAGCGGTGGTCGATGTCGCTCGCGAGGATGGGCACGGCTACGCAGCCCAACCGGGTGTCCGGACCGCAGCTGCGCGCACCGGCAGTGTCTTCCAGGGTGGACGTCTCTTCGGCATCCAGCCGCCACTGTTCGTCCCGCATTCCGCCCATCCCGTGCTCCAACGTAAGTCCGTGTATTGCTTCGATCTGCACCGATGCGGCGCAACGTCCGACATGGTAGCCGCCCGAGCCAGGTGATCGATGCCAGAACCGCTGGTGCGCCGCTCGTTTGTGCATATCGATCTGCGCTTTGCTTCGTCGACGTGCCCGCCCTGGCCCCCTACGCTGACAGCCTGTTTCATCAACAAGCCGATCACCGCATGAAAAACCGTTTGAACCGTCGACAACTGGGGGCCGCGCTGGCGGCGCTTTCCGCCGCCTCGCTGCTGGGGCTGAAGGCCGGCCCGGCAGCCGCCCAGGCCCTGCCCAAGGAGGTGCGCATCGGCTTCCAGAAAGGCTCGGCCGTGCTGGTGCTGACCAAGAAGCAGGCGGTCATTGAAAAGCGCCTGAAGGCGCTGGGCGTGGACAGCGTGAAGTGGGTCGAATTCCAGTTCGGCCCGCCCATGCTCGAAGCGCTGGGCGCCGGGGCCATCGACCTGGGATCGGTGGGCGACACGCCGCCCATCTTCGCGCAGGCGGGGGGTGCCGATCTGGTCTACGCCGCGGCCACGCCGTCGGCCCAGCACGCGGTGCTGGTGCCCAAGAACTCGCCGATCAAGACCGTGGCCGAACTGAAGGGCAAGAAGGTGGCGTTCGGCAAGGGGTCGAGCGCCCAGAACGTCACGGTCAAGGCCCTGGCACTGGCGGGCCTGAAGTTCAGCGATATCCAGCCAACCTACCTGTCGCCGGCCGATGCGACAGCCGCGTTCAATGGCGGCAACATCGACGCCTGGGTGGTGTGGGACCCGTACTACGCCATTGCCGAAGAACGCTATGGTGCGCGCTCCATCGCCGACACGGCGGACCGGCGGCTGGCCAGTTCGTCCTACTACATCGCGTCCAGGCGCTTCGCGCACCAGTACCCGGGCGTGCTGTCCACGGTACTGGACGAAATCCGCAAGACCACCGAATGGGCCGGGCAGAACCGGGCCGAACTGGCGGCGCTGGCGGCCGAAGCCACGGGCATCGACGTCAAGTCCTGGACCGCCGCTTTTGATCGCGCCGAGTTCTCGCTCGGCCCGGTGACCGACGCGCATCTGGCCCAACAGCAGCAACTTGCCGACACCTTCCAGTCGCTGGGCATCATTCCGCGCAAGATCAACGTGAGCGAGATCGTCTGGCGCTGGAAAGACCAGTGAGCGTGCCCGTGCAGTCCACATTCGCCCCGGAGGGAACCATGGGGGTGGAAACGGGGGCGCATGTGCTGGCCTGATGCTGTCAGGCGCTGTCGATGGCCGTCCATCAGCGGTCATCGGTTCACAGGCCCGCGTCATCGCGGGCCTTTTTTTGTACCGTCCGTGCGCAGCACCGCGGCATGCCGGGCCGGCTCAGATCACCCGGAAACCGTGTGTGCCGTCGCGACCCAGTTGTTCGACCAGGCCGAACTCCCAGTCCAGGTAGCCCTGCATGGCCTCGCGCGGGTTGTCGGTGCCTTCGTAGGGGCGCCGGTAGCGGTCGATGCGCGGGCTGGCCAGGCGCTGTTCACCCGCTTCGGCCGGCAGCCCGGCCGCGAACCAGGCGCCGTTGCCACCGTCGAGCACCTGCACCGTGGCGCCCTCTGTGGCCTGGGCCAGCTCGGCGGCGGCGAAGGGCGACAGCAGGCCGCTGTCGCAGGTCAGCACGTAGCGCCGGGCGCGCGGGATGCGTGCCACGGCCTGGGCGAGCTGCGAGCGCAGCGCGAACCACGCGCCCGGAATGTGTCTTCGCACGTGCTGGGCACTGGGCGCGAGATCGATCACGGCGACGCTGCCGGCGGGCTCGTGCGCCAGGGCGTCGGCCAGCGCCTGCGGGGCGATGTGCGCCACCGGCTGCGTGGGCACCGGCAGCGCCAGCGGGGCCGCGCCGGTTTCGGTGAAGTCGCCCGGCGTGGCGCCGTCCAGCACCCACACGTCCCAGCCCATCTGGGCCAGCCACGACGCGGTCATGTC